>CALEPR010000109.1 GCA_937910665.1 uncultured Selenomonadales bacterium | reverse complement strand
CCTGCATAAACGGCGCGGTTAAGGAAATTTGCGAGCCGATGATAGGCGGGGGGACTTTCGACAATTTGAGTAAAGGCGAACAGTTGAAAGCGTCATTGGACATTTTGAAAACAATGCAGGAGTTTTACAAAGTGGAGTTGCCGGTGTGGATTGACGACGCTGAAAGTTACACATCGAACAGTTTTGTGGACTTGCCGAATCAGATTTTCTACTTGAAGGCAGTCGAAGGGCAGGAACATCTGCGATTCGCCAAGCAGGAAAAGAAAAAGGCGGTGGCGGCGTGAAGCAAAAAGATATGTCGCTTGACCTTTTCGCAAATGTGCCAATCACAGAAATTGTTTTCAAAAAAGAAAAGTCAATGAAAATTTTGACGCACGGTAACGGTTTTCACTACATAATCAAAACCACAACAATTTTTACCTGCCAAAGTGACCACTTCACTGACGTGTTCGACCCGAAGCAAGACAAGTATGTGAAAACTCTGATAAGTCCGTATCGCATATCTTACCGTCGAGGACTTTTTGAAAATACGTTGCTTGATTTTGCAAAGGAAACTTGGAGAGAAGAAGCAATGCAAATTATCCAAAAAGCCATCGAGGACGGACAAAATGTAGTGGAGATTCCAAACTTTTTTGAAAGAGAATGGCTTAAAAATCGGAGGCTGAGAAAATGATGGAGGTTGAAGTCTTGGCGACAGGCAGTAAAGGCAACTGTTACCTGCTCACGAGCGGCGAAACAAGAATTTTGCTGGACTGCGGACTTGCCTACAAAAAGACGCTTGAACTTTTGGATTTTAAATTGCCGAGCGCAGTGTTGGTAACTCACGAACACAAAGACCACGCGAAAGCGGCAGAAGATTTTATCAAGCACGGCGTAGATGTTTTTATGACAATCGGCACGGCAATGGCACTCGGACTTGAAAAAAGTCACAGGTTGAATTTGATTGACGACAAAGAATTTTCGCCGGACGGTGGCAGAGAATTTTGGGCGTTCAAAGTAAAGCACGACGCGGTAGAACCTGTAAACTTTTTTATCAGCGAAAATAATGACAAAGTTTTGTATCTCACAGATTTAGGCAAAGTTCCGAATTTTAATTGCCTTGACGCGACAAAAATTTTGATAGAAACAAATTTTTCAGAGCAAGATTTAATGTCGAGTGCGACAGACGCAAAACAAAAGCAAAGGATTTTTGAAAATCATTTGTCGGTGGAAAAAGCGGCAGAGTTTTTGAAATCAAGTGACTTGAGAGAGTGTAAGGAAATTTATTTGATACACATTTCGGAGCGTCACGGCGACGGCGAAATGTTCAAAAAAATTATTCAGGCAACAGTCGGCGATAACGTGAAAGTTATTGTCGCGAAAAATAAAAAATTGGAGGAATAGAAAATGGCAAATGAATTGGCAAAAACGAGTAAAGGAAAGACAATCGCGGATTTACTGAAATCCGAAACGGTGAAAAATCGTTTTGTGGAACTGACAGGCAGAAATTCAGCGGCGTTTACAGCGGCAGTTTTGAGCGTCGTAAACGGCAACAAACTTTTGAAAGACTGCGAACCGAACAGCATTTTGACTGCGGCAGTAATGGCGGCGAGTTTGAACTTGCAAATCAATCCGTCATTTGGCGAAGCGTACATTGTTCCGTTCAAAGGCAAGGCAAGTTTTCAAGTCGGAGTTCACGGCTATGTGCAGTTGGCACTTCGCACAGGGCAGTACAAAAGTCTTCACGCAGGAGTGATTCGTGAGGGCGAAATTCGCGGAGTAAATCCTTTGACAGGCGAGTTTGTTCTCGGCGAAAAAGTTTCAGATGAGATTGTCGGCTATGTGGCGCACTTCGAACTGGTCAACGGATTTTCAAAAACTTTGTATATGACAAAGTTCGAAATTGAAGAACACGCGAAAAAATATTCGCAGTCTTACCAAAAAGACAAAAACGCCGGTTGGACAAGTTCAGTGTGGAGCACAAATTTTGATGCAATGGCGCAAAAAACTGTTCTGAAACTTTTGCTGAAAAATTGGGGCGTGAAGTCTACAGAAATGCAACAGGCTTTGCAAGCAGACTTCAGCGTTGTCAGCAAAGACAATTTCACATATCCAGACAATGGCAATCACAGTGTGCCGCGCGAGGAATTTAATATCACGCCGAGCGAAGACACAGAATTTGTCGAGGAAAAACCGGCTGAGGAAGAAACTGCAGACGCGGACAGTCCTTTCGAAAAATTGGATATGGAAACAGGCGAGATTTTGACGCAAGAGTAAGAATTTGTACAGGAGTTAGGACTTTCGACACTCCTAACTCCACTTGAAAGGAAGAAATTTAAATGACGAACACAGAAAAATTTATTTTGAAAGGCGAAGAAACGAAGGACGCAGTTTTGACAATTTTGGCAGTGTTGGACGGCAAAAGTTACAAATTTTCAAATGCGGCACTGAACGCGGCGAAAATGTTTTTGAATGAAGAATCGCACTTCAAGTTGGAAAACGCACTGCAGAAGGTTGAAACGCTTTTTGCGAAGTCGGCGAAAAATGCGCCGCAGTCGGCGAACACGCCTGTAAAACCTGTAAAAAAAAAGTAAATAATCTTGCGGAAGGCGAGAAAATTTTTTCAGCGGTGAAAGATTTGGCGAAGACGCAAGAAGTTTTTCACACCTTGCTGAAAAGCGCGAAGGTAAAAAGTTATGTCGAAAGTACACTGACGCTGACATTTGATAGCGTTTACAAGCAAAAACATTTTGAAAAGTTTTACCAAAGCCGTTTTGAAGTGTTAGCGTCAAAACTTTTCGGCAAAGAAATTAAAGTTGAAGTGGAAGGAGCGAAATAAAATGACCGACATTATCACGATTCAAAATGTGCACGGCTACGAAAAAGGCGGCACAGTTTATCTGAACCTTGAAGACACGGCTCGCGGACTTGGTTTTATTGAAATTAAAGACGGCGTTGAATATGTTCGTTGGCGCACTGTAAACGCATATTTGCAGAGTTTTGGATTTTCGCAGGAAGTTGCTTGAAGGGAGAATTTTACAATGGAAGATTATGTAGTTGAAGAATATCGCGACGATTTTAAATTGTTGTTGAAGATTAAAGACATTGCGGAGCATTTGCATTACAAGACGACTCAACAGAGGCGTTTCAGTTCAGGCGACCCCGATATGGAAATTTTCCTTGAAGAAATTATTGACAGTGCGGACGAGGCAATAATTCACCTTGTCGAAAAATTTTCGGACTTTGGAGCAGATTTTCAGCCGGTAGAAGAAGAAACTGACGATGTGAAACTTGGTTATGCGTTTACTTGGTTGAGAAAATTGAAAAGTGCGGCGAATGACGACGAAACTGAAAAAATTTTGCAGGATTGGTTAGCCGAACTTGCACAGAAAAAATGTCAGCTGGAAGAATCTGCAGAGGAAAATGATTAAATTCACGGCAGAAATAAAGCCTGTGCCACTTGCAAGACCGAGAGTAAACACAAAAACGCGACAAGCTTTTTATCCTCAGCGCAGTAAAAATTTTAAAAAGGCGTTGGTGATAATCGGCAAGGTGGCAATGCACGGCAGAGAACCATTAACAGGCAAATTAAAAGTTACAATAGACCTTTACAAAAACTGCAAGATTGATTCAAGGCAGTTTGGCGACGTTGATAATCACCAAAAAGCAATCTTCGACGCATTGAATGGAATTTGTTTTGTGGACGACAGGCAGATTGTAAAAGTTATCTGCAACAAGCACAAAGATAAATTTGAACGCATTGAAATAAAAATTGAGGAGTGTTGATTATGTGGGTGTTGGACGAGGACGGCTTAACGGGAGTAAATTTAAGCCGTTTTGACACTATTTATGTAGATAGCAAAGACTGTGTTGTGGCAAGTCGAATTGAATGTGATGAAGATTATCGCGAAGTTTCAAATCACCTGAAAAAGTTTGACAGTGAGGACGACGCAAAAAAATACATTGCCGACCTTGTCAAAAAATTAAACATTGAGCAAGAGAAAAAATTCGTTACTTATGGCGATATTTTTAAATCTACCTATGGCGAGAAAAATTTTCTGAAGAAAAGCCAATCGGATGGCGTGTCGATTGCGGACGCTCCTTTGGTAGTGGTCGTGCAGACAGACAAAGACGCAGATTTTTGGCGTTGACTAAAACTTTTACAGGCAAATTTAAATTCGTGACCGTCGAAAATTAGAAGTTCTTCGCTCCAAGAGTACACATTTTCAAGAACGAAAGATTTTTCGTCAATGGTAGCAACTACTTCAAACTCAGGAGACAAATTTTCGTCGAACATTTTTATCTCAGCAAAAATTTTTTCGGCTAAACGATACAAATTTAATTCAGCGTTGCTTGAGAAAACCATTTTTATCACCTCAACAACGAATTATAGCATAGGAGAAAAAATGTGTTTAGCATTAAAAATTTAGGAAGTGAAAAAATGATTAGATGTCCAAAGTGCCAAAGTTCCGACATTTACTACGAAGATGTTATTTGCGTATGGCAAAATCCAGACGGCGAATGGGAACTTGACGAAGAAGAAGTCACAGAAATTACCGGCAGAGATAAAAGCAACAAGCGACTTATCTGTAATGAGTGCGGGAAAATGTTCTACTTCGCGGAGGGTGACGATGATAAAAATTTCTGAGCTTAAGCGGCTGGACAAAATTTCACTCGCCGAAGTCGTAAAAATCATTGACGACTATGAAGATTTGCGACTTGAAGTCACGGTAGAATTTCAGAGTTTTTGTAAAAGAAATAAACTTTCCGAGACAGACACAGAATCTTACAAAAAATTTTGTCGTGAGTTTGTGAATTGGTATATTCGCGACGAGCGCAAGGAAAAATATTTGTCAGTCTTGGAACAGATGAAAAATGAAAATTGCGGAGGTGTAAACAATGTTTGAGGAGTTCAAAGAATTTGTAAAAGAATTTTGGCTGAAGTTCGCGCTGTTGTTCTTGGTGTTTTTAATCGCAGGTATCGGACTTGGAATTAACATTGAAGAATCATTAACGCCGAAAACGCACACAGTCAGCACAATGTACGTCGTGAAGGACGGCGACACCTTGATAGATATTTGCTACACCTATCAGCAGTTAGATTATCGAAAACCTTACATTTTGGAGTACGTCGATGAAATTAAAGCGTTAAATCCACAGCTTACCAAATATTTACAAGTCGGTGATGAAATAAAAATTCAGTACTTGGAGCGTGATTAAGTTGAACGAAGAACTTAAACATTTGTACAGTGAAAATGCTGAACTTTCACTTGAAAACGACAGACTTAAAAGGAAACTTGCTGAGTTACTTTGTGAGGAAACTCCTGAAAGAAAAATAATCGGCGTTTTGATAAAGGAAAATCAAAATTTGTTGGAAGCATTGCAAGACCTTTTAACTGTCGAAAAGTCGGTAGATGAAGGGCTGAAAAATAGTAGCGATAGCCGCGCTGTGGTTGCGGAGCAAACTTGAAAATTTTGATAACATTCCTCTAGAAACAGGTTTGTTATTTTCGATGATGTCTTTAACGGTGTTTGCTAATTGTCGAAGTTGGATTTTTTCAGCGGCAGTGACACTTTGCAAATTGTTGATGTAGTGGTCAACTTCTTCAAAAGTTGTTCCTGAAGATACAGAGATATTTTGGAGATTACTGCCGATAACAGCGTTGTCGCCGACATTGCCGACTTGAATTGAAAGATTTTGAGATTGAGTTATCGAAATTTCTTTTTTTGCGAAGTCGAGATAATCCATTCCGGCAACAGTCAAGCGGAACAATTCACCAAGTCCAATATCAGACGGTTTATTATAAGTTTTGTCGTCAACATTTTTGACGTAACCGCGCTGATAAAGCGAAAAAATAATTTCTTCAGCGATGTCGCCTTCAACTTGATTTTTGACAATTATATCTTCGACATAGAGATTTTCAGTTTCAAAAAGTTTTAAATTTCGATACAAAATATCACCGAGTTTATTTTCCATAACGAACTCTCCTTTCACGGAGATTATAGCACAAAAGGAGCGTGATAAAAAATGATGATTACTAAATTTCCACAAAGTCGTGCGCCGTATTTGATTAAAAGTCTGACGCTGATGTTTTTGAAGTCGTGGAGCGACAGGAGAGCGGCTTTTGACGCAATGCTTGAACAGGAACTTAAACCGCGCTGGAAGGTGAAAAAATGAAAAAAATTAAATTTCGTGGCTTGGCTATTGCGGATTTTACTGGCAAGCCTATTACTGAAAAGAAATTTGTTTATGGCAATGTTTGGACGAACGAAGATAATTCCTGCGCCGTAATTGGCGAACATAAAGACAAAAACGGAATGTCGAATCATTATGGCGTTGACCCTGACAGCGTCGTTCAGTTTGTCGGCTATGATTCGGACGACAATGAAATTTATGAGGGTGATGAATTGATTGACAGTGCTGGACACGAATGGACAGCGGTGCTTTTGCCGAAAGCTGAAATGGATTGTGGCGGCGTGTATGAATGGCTGTACGGTAAGGAAAAGTTTAGATTGAAAGGGCGCGGAAAAAATGAAAATCTTTCGTGACAGGCACGGTAAGTTTTGGATACACGGCTCAGGCGTAAGAAAATATTTCAGGCTGAAAGTGCCAATCTACAAGTTTTATGACTATGACAAACTTTTGAAAGGTGAGATTTAAAATGACAGAAAAAATCACAATCAACCCGAACGATTACAAGTTTGAAGATTTCAATTCATCTGTGCTTTATTCAAACGCTATTATTGTTCCTTACGGCGCAGATGTCCGTGAATTTGGCAATAAAAAAGTAAAAATTGAAATCATCCCCGAACTTGAAAACAAAAACATTTTGCCGCGTCCTGTGGTTCGTGACAGAAACGGCAAACTTGCGAAAGATTATTCGCCGCGCGATTGGTATTTGAAACTGCAGGAAGAAATTTTTGAAGCTACGGATAATGTTCAGATTTTTAACCAATTTTGTGTTGAATATGGTGAAAATTATAAATCGTCAGCAAATGCTAAAAATATGACAGCAGAAGAACTTGCAGACGTTATCGCGGTTTGTATTTCTTGGCTTGAAACACTCGGCTATGACGAAGAAAAGCGCAGTGAAATTTTTGCAAAGGTTAATGAAAAAAATGAAAAGCGCGGTTACTTTGAGGAGTGATTGAAATGTTGATTGACAACGTAGAAGTTCAAGCGGGCGCAGATTTTTCCGAAAGTGAACTGAAATATTATGTCGATGTTGCGAAGTCGAAATTTCCAGACGACACAATAACAAAATTGGAAGTACGCTTGGAAGAAGACGGCAGAGTTGCGTTGACCTACACAAAGCAAGGCGTAAAGTTTGAGCGTGTCAGAAGAATAACAGGGTACTTGGTCGGCACGTTAGACCGTTGGAATGACGCAAAACGCTCAGAAGAATCAGAAAGAGTTAAACACTTATAGGAGTTTTAAAAATGAAAAAAAATGTTTGTGTTCAATGCGGCAGGGAATTTTCCGGGCGCAAGAAAAAATTTTGTTCCGCGAATTGTCGAGTTGCATTTCACGGCGTGACACAAGACTTACAAGAAAAAATTTGTCCTGTCTGCGGTAAAAAATTTATGCAAAAAGTTACTTGGCAAGAATATTGTTCCGCGAATTGCAGAGAAGAAAAGGAGAAAATGAAATGAAAATTACGATGTCGAGAAAAGAATTTGCCGACACTTTAAAAAATGTTTTGAAAGCGGTAGCGGTGAAAACTATGACACCAATTTTGGCAGGAGTTTATCTTAAAGCAGAAAATTCAACGCTGGAACTTCAGGCGACAGACTACAGCTTAGGAATTATTTCAAAAGTTGCCGCGAATGTCGAGGAAAGCGGCGAGACTGTGATTGTTGGCAAGAAACTTTTTGAAATTATTCAGAAACTTACAGGCGACACCTTGACCATTACCGCCGACGACACCAATTCAGAAATTAAAAGCGCAGGAACAAAATATAGTCTGCTTACTTTCAACGCAAATGATTTTCCAAAAGTTAATCAGGAAGAAATTTTGCAGACTTTTACTTTGCGGCAAAAAGATTTTAAAAAGCTGATAAAACAAAGTGCATTTGCGGCGGCAGATGATAAAACAACTTTGCGACCAATTTTTACAGGCGTTCTGTTCCACTTGAAAGGCGAAAACCTGACACTTGCCGCAACCAACACACACAGATTGGTAGTCGTTTATGAAAAACTTCCTGAACCAGTCGAAGGCGAAATTAAAAATATTGTTCCGGCAAAGACTTTGGAAAATATTTATTCAATGCTGGACACAGGCGAAGTAAAAATTTCTTTCACGAAAAAGACGGCGAGTTTTGCTTTTGACAGTTACCTCGTGACAGCGCGGTTAATTTCAGGAGACTTTCCACCTTATGAAAGACTTTTGAATGAAGAATCAAATATTTTTGCGACACTCAAGCCACAGGAATTTTTACAGGCATTAGAGCGTGTTGCAGTCATCGCGAAGGAAACCGAGTACAACATTGCAAGATTTCATTTCGACAGCGACGGCTTGAATATTTTTGCGACTTCTCAAGATGTCGGAAAAGCTGAAGAAAAAATTTCTGCGGAAGTTAAAGGCGGCGACTTGGATATTTCATTTAACTACAATTATTTAACCGACGCATTGAAAGTTATCGACGCTGAAAATTTGACTATTGGAATGAGCGGAGAACTGAAACCAATCGACTTTCAGCTTGATAATTTCCGCTACATTGTGACACCTGTCAGGAGAAATTAAAGTTGTTCCGACCTTTTGACAACTTTAAAAACTTTTGTGATTGTTTTTCCAGTTTTTCGCAGTTCGCCGTTAGTGTGTTGCTGAATTGTTTCGACTTCAGCAATGATGATGTCACCTTGTGCGAATGAAATATTTCCGTTTTCGACGGCGTTTAAAAAATTTTCGTCCTTAATTTCAGCGTAAAATTTACTTTCGCCGTCGTCAAAACGCCATTTTAAACCGCGTTCAAAGTTCACACTGACAATTTTTAAAATCAGTTTTTGTGAAGATTTTATTTCTTCGAGCGATTCGGCAAAATTCGCCGATGAAAAATATTCTGTTTCGTCGCAAGAAATTTTTTCTATCGTTTGCTGATTATCAGAATTGCGGACTTCAAAACTTTCAACACCTTCTTTAGTAAGTGGATGGATAATTCCTTCAATGTGTCTGTGAGTTTCTTGAGAACTGAATATTTTCCAAGTTGCGATAGAAACTGTTTTTGAATCTTCAGCTATTGTGATTTTTACATTGTCTTTGCTGACAGTTTCAACTTTTTGGATTCGACGACCTTTAATCCAGCGATAAAGTTCAAGTAAGTTTAATCCGCTGACACTGCTAACATTACTGATTAAACCGAGTGCATAGAGAATTTCATTAATTGAAAAATGTTCCGTAAAAAATAATTTTATTTGTTCAGAGAAAGTGCGGACAAGTTCAAGTGACATTTCAAAAGAGCCGTGCTGAACATTGGCAGATAAGCGAACTTCTATAGTGGAATCATCTTGATTTAAAATTCTGTTTGCACTGCCAATCAAATTACTCAAAGCTAAAAGCGCAGGAGCAAGGTCGTTTACGCTCATTGTTCCGTCATCAACCGCCGCGCCTGTGTAAGCAATGCTGATTTTTGCAGTTTGTGTCATTGTCACCACTTCCTTTTTTTAGAAAAATGTATCTTTAGGCAAAATGTTTGTCAACAATTTTTGTGAGGAGAAATTGAAATGAAAATTATTGAAACTTCAGTAGAACTTATGCGCGATTTTGACGGCGCAGAAGTTATGAAATTTATCGAGCGTTGCGGCAGAACTTGTTATCAGTCTGAAAAAAATATCACTGCCGACAGCGCAGAAAAATTTGTTCGCAATTTAATCAGTCGTGGACACGAAAGCGTCCTTGAACATTTCAGCGTGACTTTCAAAATTATTTGCGACAGAGGAGTAATGGCAGAACTCACACGCCACCGCCTTGCAAGTTTCAGCATTGAATCAACACGCTATAACGCCTACAAGGAATTAACTTTTATCAAGCCGAATTGGCAAGAACAAACTTTTTTGTATCGCACTTGGGAAAATTCGGTGATTCAAGCGGAAGAAAAATATTTGCAAATGCGTCAAAGCGGAGCAAGACCTGAAGACGCAAGAGCCATTCTTCCGAACAGTTTAAAAACTGAAATTGTGATGACGGCTAATTTGCGTGAACTTCGGCATATTTTAAAACTTCGCACAGACAAAGCCGCTCATCCACAAATGCGTCAAGTTGCGAATATGATTCTTGAAATCTTGAAAGAAAAATTGCCTGTCATTGTTGAAGATATTTGAAATGAACAAAATTTTTAATTGTGATTGTATCGAAGGAATGAAAAAACTTGCGGATAATTCGGTAGATATGATTTTATGCGACTTGCCTTTTGGAATTACAAATTGTGACTGGGACAAGAAAATTGACTTGGAAAAGTTTTGGACAGAAATTCACCGCGTGACTAAATTAAATGCTGCGTGTGCGATGTTTGCGAAAAGTAAATTTTTAATCGAACTTGCCAACAGCAACTTGAAATATTATCGCTACAAATGGGTCTGGCAGAAAAATTTAGCTTGCGGCTTTTTAAATGCAAAAAAGATGCCACTCTGTGCGCACGAAGATATTTTAATTTTCTATCGCAAACTGCCGACGTACAATCCGCAATTCACGCCCGGCAAACCTTATGACGCAACCAAGCATATACACTTTTCAAACAACTATAAAGCTGGAATTTGTTTTGGAACAAAAAATGAAACTGGTGACAGATTTCCAATCGACGTACAAAAATTTAAAACAGTTTTTACTGAAGCGAAGGGAAATCTTGTACACAGCACACAAAAGCCGGTAGCGTTGTTGGAGTATTTGATAAAGACATACAGCAATGAAGGCGAAGTAGTTTTAGATGCGACAATAGGTTCAGGAAGTACAGCAGTTGCGGCGATAAATACAGGTCGGCAGTTTATTGGTTTTGAATTGGATAAAAAATATTTTGACATAGCGTGCGACAGAGTGGCAAAAGCTATGCAGTTACAAAACACACCAAAACTTTTTGATGACATTTGAGCATAAAAAAATTCTCCACAAATAAAAAAAGCCGCACTTCGGCGACGAAATTTTATCTACGCACAATATAGCAAAAAAATTTTTTGTTGTCAAAGGAGCGGCGAAATATGGCGCAACGTCAAAGTAAAAATCGAGATTATTATTTTCGGCAGGTTGATTTTATTTTTTATCGTGAAAAGCAAATACGCGACGCGATACTCGAAAAACATCTTGAAAGCAAGGACAATTCCATATCACTTTTTCCAGTTGCAAATGCGAATAGTTTTTCAGACCCTACAGCATCCAGAGCCTTGAGAAATTTAACGCCGCTGAAATTTGTCAGACTTCACGACGACACAATTATAAAATGTCCAGAAAAATGGATTGAAGTAATTGATAAAACATATTTGTGGGCAGAGCGTCAGCAGGATTGCCGCTGTGAAGTTGCAAAACGTCGTTATCACAATGAAGATTATAGAAAAACTTGCATAGACCTCAGCATTTCCAAAAGCACTCTGCACAGACTTTTAGAATCAGTCAGAATGTACGCCGCACTTCAAGCAGTTCAGGCAGGTTTGATAAAAATTTTGTAAATAAAAATAGCAAAAGTTTTATCGCATTGTGACGCGATTTTCTTGCAAAAATACATCTGTCTGATATAATGAAAGAAAAATTTTAGAGAGAGAATCCGTCGCAGATGAATTTATTCAGAATCACCCTGTAGGAGATGATTAAATTGGCAACGCAAAACACTTCCAACAATCAAGATTTTTTCAACGACCTGCAAAGACACAGCGCAATTCAGGACGCTAGAATCTCCAATCTTGAAACTAAGTTTGAAATGTTTATGCAGTCGATGAAAGATAGCAACGACAAACGTGACGCAGAAATGCGCGACCGCGACAATCAACGCCACGCCGAAATTGCGGAGCTTAGAAATTCTATCAAGGAAATTTATCAAGCTACCGACGCTAAAGTTTCAAAGATTGAATCTAAAATTGATTCTATGTCAAGTCATATTCAAATTTTAGCCGTAACGGCTGTAGGTGGAATTATCGCCGCAGGTATCGGAATTGCCGCTATGGTTATCAGTGCTTTAACTAAAAGCTAAAATCAGCTCCAGCAACAAAAAAAATTACCGCCAATCAAGGCGTTTTTTTATTTCGCAAAAATTTTTTCCTTATGACGGGCAGAAAAAAATTTTAGGCGTGGTAAAATATCAGCGTCAAACATTTTCTTTTCGCTCACTACAGAGCGTTTTTTTTTTGGAAGGAGAAATTTAAAATGATTCAGACACAAATTGAAAAATTTTCAGCGACGGACGCTGTAAACGCAGGACTTATCGACTCTGTTAAAAAAGGCGAAACGCGGCTTGAGTGTCACGTCGAAATTAACAAAGGCGAATTGATTTTCGACCAACGCACTTTTACCTTCACTGACAAAAACGGCAACTTGAGAAGTGGAAAATTTAAAGATGATTCTGAACTTGTCGCCTTTTGTATGCTGTTTTATCCAGATGATGAGGACGAAATTTTATGACTTCAGAACAAGCAGTAAACGCAGGATTGGTTACTGAATTGATGACTGTCGTTATTCAACCTTCAGACCCTGAAGAACCGCCGATTATTCCAACAAAACTTTCAGGAACTTACAAACTTGAAAGAAAAATTGTTGACAGTAAATTTGCAGGCTATCAATTTGTCGTTAGTCAAAATTATTTGAACGCAAATTCAATTTCAGGAACTTTCGACAGCACGGAAGAAATAATGAAGTTCGGCGAAGAAATGGAAACTGCAGGAGTTCAAGTTAATTTTCTTGATGATTTTTCCGGCGGCGTTCCGAAATATTCTGCAGATGAAGCGACAGACAAAAAATTGGTAGACGCAGTTCAGGACGGTTTGACGACTTTGCAAGGAAGTTTTGAAGTTTCTGAAGGCGTTGCAACTTTCAAGCAAAAATCTTTCAGTCTTTATCCGATAGCAGGTTCTACAGTCGGCGCATTTAAAAATATTAACGAACTTGCAAAAATGATTAAAAAATTTTTGTGGCTTGACAGTTTGAAACCTGCTGAAAGAGCTGAAAGTGTCTTAAAAGATTTAAACAGGGGAAAATTCGACTACACGCAAAGTTTTCGTGATTCATTAACGCCGAAACCAAATTTGACTGAAAGAAATATTGAAAGAAGTTCGACTTTTTGGTCAGACCCGGAAAAATACTTGACAGAATTTGGCGACAGAATGAATCGTTCACCACTTTCAGGACAAATGCAAGCAAATTTAGGTGTTCAGCGTTTTAAAAGTTTTCAACCTCCGCGACTTAGACACAGATTTTAGAAAACACAAAATTTAGGCAGGTGGTGATTTTGAATGAAAAAAAGTTAGCTGATAAAAATAATAATTCTGCAGAACTTACCGAAAAGCAAAAGTTGTTCTGCATTTTTTATTGCCAATCTTTCAACGCTACTCAATCTTACTTAAAGGCTTATGGCGGTAAAAAAAATTCTGCAGGTGTTTTCGGATACAGATTGTTAAAAAATGATAAGATTCAGGCAGAAATTAAAAAAATTCAGACTGAAATGCGTCAAGAATTTAATTTTGAATTTAACGACTACGTTCAGCAACTTTTAAAAATAGTCGGAGCTGATATTGGCGATTATGTGAAGTTCGGCAGACGCGATGAAGAAATTGTTATCAACAAAAAAGGCGACACGATAACAAAAACTGTAAATTTTGTTGATTTAGTCGAAAGTGATTCTGTTGACACTTCGGTGATTGAGGAAGTCAAAATGATAAAAGGCGACGTGACAATAAAACTTGCAGATAAAATGTCGGCGTTGAAAGAACTTGCAAAGATTTTTGGTTTTGGCGAAGGCGAAAAAAAATCTAACCTGCCTGTTGTTATCGGTGGTGAAAATGACCTTGAAGACTGAAAATGTCACAGCATATTTGCCTGAAGTTGTCGGCAAAGGTTACGGCGAATTTTGGCGTTGCAAAAAAAGATACCGAGTTGTGAAAGGTTCACGAGCGTCAAAGAAAAGTTCAACAACAGCGTTGTGGATTATCGCAAAGATGATGGAGTATCCTTTAGCCAATGTTTTGGTGGTTAGAAAAGTTTACTCGGGACTTCGCGACAGTTGTTTTGCTATGTTGAAATGGGCGATTCACAGACTTGGAGTTTCGGCGTTTTGGAAAGCAAAGACTTCGCCGCTTGAACTTGAATACTTGCCGACAGGACAGAAAATTTTGTTTCGAGGATTAAACGACCCGATGAGCATAACTTCAATCACTGTAGAAAAAGGTTATTTGTGTTGGGCGTGGCTTGAGGAATCCTTTCAGACAACGGAAGATGATTTTAAAATCATTGAAGGAACATTGCGCGGAAAAATGCCTGAAGATTATTTTGTGCAGTTCACTTTGACTTTCAATCCGTGGGACGTTAATTCTTACTTGAAGTCAAAATTTTTTGATGTGAAAGATGAAGATATTTTCGCGATAACTACAAACTACAAATGCAATGAATGGTTATCGGACGCGGACAGAAAATATTATCAAAAAATGCAAGAGTTAGACCCTGAACGCTACAAAGTTGAAGGTTTAGGCGAATGGGGACTTTCGGCAGGACAATTTTTTAAGGAATGGCGAACAGATTTGCACGTCGTGAAACCTTTTGAAATTCCTCGCGGTTGGACGAAATTTAGAAGTTGTGACTGGGGAATGGCAAAACCTTACGCTGTGTTGTGGTTTGCAGTGGATTATGACGGAAATATTTTTTGTTACCGCGAACTTTACGGCTGGGGTGGAAAGCCGAATGTAGGCACAGGAGAAACAGCGGCGCAACTTGGCAAAAGAATTGCACAGCTTGAAAAGCCTGAAGAAAATATTTCTTACGGCGTTTTGGATAATGCTTGTTGGGCGAGGAATGGCGTAACAGGTGAAACTATTGCTGAGACTATTAACAATGAACTTTATGCGGCTAAACTTGTTACTTTCGGCAAGAGTTCAAAAGGCAGAATCGAAGGAGCGAACGCGATTAAGGAAAGATTGATAGGAAACGAAATGAAAGACGGCAGTTATAAACCTGCGCTGTATTTTTTCGCAAACTGTTTCCACTCAATCAGAACAATTCCAATGCTGGGCTTTGACAAACACAACGCCGAAACTTATGACACGCAGGGCGAAGACCATATCACAGACGCATTAGCTTATGCTTTGTTAAGCAGACCATTTGCACCGACAAAAATTAAGCCTGTAGTTCAAGACCGTTACAGGCGCGAAGAAAAAACGACTAACTGGAGTATCTAAAAAACCTCATTGACAACAACAGGAATGTAAAATAAAATTCTGTCGGGTGGTGATAAAAATGGTGTCGGTGTTTGACGTAGCCAAGTACATTTTGGAAAAGCAAGGCAGAATGAGTACTTGGAAATTGCAAAAGTTGTGTTACTATTCGCAAGCGTGGCACTTTACTTGGACAGAACGCAGACTGATTGAAGAAGATTTTCAAGCGTGGAGAAATGGACCTGTGTGTCCTGAATTGTTTTTCGCACATCAAGGCAAGTTTATGATTGAATCAAAAGACTTGCCGAAAGGTGACGCGAAAAAGTTGAACGACGATGAAATTGAATCGGTTGACAGAGTTTTGGAAGATTATGGAGAACTTGAGCCTTATTATCTTCGCGAACTTACGCACGAAGAATCGCCTTGGATAAATGCGCGTCACGGTTTAGACAAAGAAGCAGAAGGACACGAAGTAATTACTTTGGAAAGTATGGGCGAGTTTTACGGAGCGCAAATTTATGGCTAAGAGAACTTCAGTTAAAAAATCTCAAAAGCCACGCACCTCTTCAAATAATTTTTCGCCTTCTTCTGAAAACGAATTCATAGTTTGGACTTTCAGAGACATTGACAGGGACGGAAAATTTGCATTTGATACCAGTCGAAAAGATTTTGATTTTAAAAATTTTATAGACAAAATGCTTGAGTATTCAAAATTGCGTTGGAGAGAATTGCACGAACACACTCACGACGAAAATAAATCAAAGCATCATTATTTGTCAGAGGATTCCTTGTCGGAAAGTGCGATTGAAAGGATAAAGAAAAAGCATTTTGAAGACAGGACAGATTCAATTTTTTCTTTCGCGTTGAATAATAGAGTTAGGATTATAGGATTTCGCGACGGAGCGGAATTTCAAGTAGTTTGGTACGACGCTAATCACGAGTTCGCAATTTCAAACAAGAAACATACTTAGCACTTTTCGGAGTGCTATTTTAATTTAAAGGCGGTGAGATTTTGGAATTAAAAATTGAGATTGAAAAGTCAGTTCAGCTTTTGCCGAACGACCCAATGTATCGCAAGCGCGGAATTGGAAAATATCGTCAATGGTTTAGAGACGCTGTGGACTTTTGGAATAAATGGCAGATAGAAGCGCGAGAAGATTTTGATTTTGTTGAAGGCAAACAGTGGAGTGAATCTGACAGAAAGAAATTTGCAGAAACAGGGCGAGTTCCGCTTGTGATTAACAGAATCAAGCCGCTAATTAACTTGCTTAGCGGTTATCAAAAACTGCACAGGTACGATGTGAATTTTTTAGGCAGAACACCTGACGACGTACAACTTGCAGAAGTGCGGAAAGAAGTCACGAAATATATTCTTGACCGCTGTCACTACGACAACGAAGAAAGCGCGGCGTTTGTCGATATGGCTATTTGCGGTTTAGGTTGGCAGTTTGTAGGGTACAAAGTCGATGAAGAAACAGGCAAGGGCGAGGCGTTTGTAAAGCGCGAAAATCCTTTCAGCATTTATCCCGACCCCGAAAGTCACGAGGCAGATTTTTCAGACGCAAAATATATTTTCCGCGCAAAGTGGACTGACAAAGATGAATTGAAAAGCGTTTATCCTGAACACGCGGCAGAGATTGACGCACAATTTGCAATTTATGATTCGGCAGAGGAAGAAAATTCAGTGCGTGACCAAGAACTTTTATGGTACAAGCGCGAACTTCAAAAAATCAGAATGGTTGAATGTTGGTACAAATGCAGAGAAGTTCAAACTAAAATTATTTTGGCGAACGGTGAGGAAATTTCGCCGGAAGAATTGTTACCTGAAATGTTTTTTAACGGCTTGGTAGTCGGAGAAAAAAGTTTTGACGCAACAGTTGTAAAGTGCGCGGTATTTTTCGACACAGTTTTGCTTGAAGATATTCCTTCGCCCTATCAGCACGGAGAATTTCCGCTAGTGCCGATGACTTTGTTTTATTATGGAATAGGTGGCGATGAAATACCTGCAGGAATAGTGCGCGACTTGAAAGCACCACAGCGCGAAATAAACAAACGCAGGATTCAGCAACTTCATATCCTGAACACGACAGGCAACGGCGGCGGTTTTATCGAGGACGACGCGATGACTGAAAAACAATTTGCGGAGTTCGAGAGAAAAGGTAATGTGCCTGGACATTTTCAGCGTGTCAGACCCGGTACAATCGCGCAAGGCAAAATTATGGAGCGACAAATTGGACAATATCCAGTTGGACTTGCACAAGCTGAAGCACAAGCGACGGCAGATTTAACTGCGATTAGCGGATTAAATGAGGCGTTAATGGGTGTTGATATTCCGAGCCAAGCAAGCGGCAGAGCAATTCAGCTGAAACAACAGCAAGCTATCACGCATTTGGCAAATTGTTTTGACGCACAGCGCACGGCGAAAAAGAAAATGGCGTATTTGTTGTGGGGAAGGCAAGGACACGCAGGGATTGTTCCACAATTTTACACGGCTGAGGAAGTTTATCGCGTCGAAGGAAATAATCAGCAAAAATATATTACAGTCAATCAGCAAGTTATTGAACAAGACCCAATCGCAGGAAATATTGTCAAAACTTTGAATGATTTATCAGTTGGCGACTTCGATATTGTTGTTGCTGACATTGAATCGAGTATCACGAACAAGCAAAATAAAGCGTGGTTAATTCTTGACGCAATAGCGCAGTTGCAGTTGCCGCCGACTATTGCACACGATTTAATGCTGAATTATCTTGATATTCCTGAGAAAGACGAAATTAAAAAGCGTTTGCAGGAAACTCAAGAATCACAAGCAAAAGCCGCGCAGGAAGAAATGCAAATGAAGTTACAGCTTGAAGAAATTAAAAATCAAAATTCCAACATCTCAATTTCCTTCAAAGACTTACCACCTGCGGCGCAAATTGCAGTCTTGGCAAAACGCGGCGTAGTTCCGCAGGAAATGGCAGATAACGCAATGCAAATGTGGATACAACAATCTTTTCCGCAGGTAGCCGAACAACAATTTGAACAACTTCAGCAAATGCAAGATTTACAAAATTTACCGCCTGAAATGCAAATGCAAAGTCCTGAACAGGAAATGCCACAAGAACAAATTGACCAACTTTTAGCGTTGCAGAATCAGCCAACGCAAAATAATTCAAGTCCATTAACTCAACCTGCTATAGAAAATTTGCTTGCAGGAATTAGTCCTGCGCTGTGAGGTGAAAAAATGATACCGATTAAGACAGCAATAAAACGCATACGCGGAGCGATTCACGATTGGCAACACATAAATTACAGCGACGCAGAAATTTTGCTTGTGATAAATGCAGGACTTAGATTTATGCGTCGAACTATTGCAGATGTTCAGCCTGAAATTTTAATGTCGGAGTTTAAAGGAATTTTGCAAGGCGGCGAAGATACAATTCAGCTTGAAAAATTGCCGCTGTCGATTATTGAAGTTACCGCAGGCGACAAAATTATTTCAAGCGTCGAAGTTGATAACAGTCCAAAAATTTTTAACAATCTTGATTTGATTTTTGACAACTTCACGCCAATTTTTGGCAAGCAAATTATAAAAACATTTGCCGAGTACAAGTTGCAGGAAACAAATTTGCAACATTTGCAAAATAAAAATTTGCAAGGCGAAAGTGCAAAATATTTTTATCGCGTCGGCTTAAAGACTTTAAAATTATTTCCGATTCCGAAGAATGAGACAGCGTTTACAGTGCGGACGATTGATGACTTTGAAGAATTGACGCTTGAAGACGAAACGCCGCTCCTGAATGACTTTGACGACTTTTTGATAGAGTATGCGACAATGCGCCTTTCGATTGACAACGAATATGACGCGACGCAGGAACAACAAATTTTATCAGCGATACAAAGTCAGATAACGCAAATTTTATCGCCGCCACCAACTTCCGCACAAGTTAAAGGTTATTGGTAGAAGGAGAAATTTTTATGACGCAGGAAGAATTAAAAATTTATGAAGAAAAAGTTGCAAAAGCAAAACGACTTACAGAAAAAAATTCCAATTTAAAAAGATTTCTTGAAAAACTCGACGCAAGAAAAATCAAAGTCGGCGGCATTATTCAAGAAAAAATTCGTGAGCCTTTAGAATGGAGTAACGACTTTTGCTGGCAAACTTTTATTTTTGAGCATATCGACTACGACAAGTTAGCCGCTATTTGCAGAGAAGAAGTCAAACGTCAGACTTTGGAACAACTTAAAATTGCCGAACAGGAATTTGAAGAACTTAATTTTGATGAAAAAAATAAAAAACTTTACTGAATAAATTTGACAACAGTTTACATTGTGTGTATCATATCTGAGGTATCTAGAAAAGGGCAATGACAAAGGATGTGGTGACATTGGCAAAATATGCAATCGCGTTTGATTTGGACACAGATACATTATCCAAGACTTATAGTGGCAATAGTCCGAATAACGCCTATGCCGATATAAAAAACACGCTTGAGAAATTTGGTTTTTCTCGTCAACAAGGTAGTGTTTATTTTGGCAATGAAGGAGTCGATGCTGTAAAAACTGTTATGGCAACGCGCAAGTTAGCATCTAAATACGATTGGTTTCGTCCTAGTGTTCGTGATATTAGGATGTTGCGTATTGAGGATGATAACGATTTGATGATTGCCATTGAGGATGATTAAGTTTCAGATTTTGAATAAATTTTTCTAAGCACTTTTCGGAGTGCTTTTTTTATTGGAGGTGAAGAAATGAAAGACACGGAAAGCAGATTGTACGGCATTTGGCACAATGTCAAACTTCGCTGTTACAATCCGAACAATCCAAAATATCCTGCGTACGGCGGTAAAGGAATTGGAATGTTTAAAGAATGGCGAGAAGATTTTCAGAAATTTAAATCTTGGTCGATAAGTCACGGCTACAAAGACCCGGCAGATAAACGCGACGCAGTTCACGCCTTGACTTTGGACAGAAAAGACACAAGCAAAGATTATTCGCCTTCAAATTGTCGGTGGATTTCTTTCGACGCTAACAGACGACATTTAGGAGAAAAGAAATGAAACTTTACAGCAAGCACGGCGAACAACAAACAGTCATAGCCAAAACAGATTTTACAGGCGGCTTGAACACTGCCGCGCAAGTTGACGGAATTGCAGAAAATCAGCTTGCAGATGTTTTGAATATGGAAATTGATGTTGCAACAGGAAAACTTCGAACAGTCGCAGGGACTTCAGACATTTTTGACAGCGAAAATATTTTTGCCGCGATGTATGATTCAATAAACAATTTAATTTTGATTGTGAAAAATGACAAGCAAGTTTATTTTGCGGACTTTGAAGGAAATATTTCAGATAGTTTAGGAACTTTGACAGGCAGTCTTTATCCGCAGTCAGTGGCGTGGGAAAATGGCTTGATTATTGCAAGCGGAGGAAATTTGCAATATTTTGACGGAGCGAATTTAAATTTGTTGTTGAGTTCGCCATTTGTTTGTTACGACGGCGAAAATAACCAAGTCACCTACAAAACTACAAGCGCGGAAAATGTTTTTGTTCGCGACGGCAGAGTTTGTTTTTCAAACGGCGAAAATATTTTTTACAGCGCGGTAGGCGATGAAAATCTTTATCTTGATGACACAAACAGGAAAGACACAGCAAAGTGGATAGAAATAAATTCAAAAGACGGCGGAGCGATAAAGGCGATTGTGTCACTTGCAAATGATGTTTTGATTATTAAAGACAACAAAAAAGTTTATCGACTTGCAGGAAATTATCCGCAGTGGCAACTTGCAGAAGTCGCGAGTGAAATAATTTGCAGTGGCAGATTGAGTGTTTGCAAAGTTGGCGATGATGTTTTTGTTTTAGGCAATGACGAAGTTTATTTAGTGCAAAATAATTTGTATGGAACAATGCGACCTGAAAATTTAGCACTGCAAATAAAATCTGAAGTTCAAAGGTTGCCGAGAAATGCGAAAGTAAAATTTATTCCTTCGCTGTGGCAAGTGTGGATACTCGGCAAAGACGGAAATGTTTTAGTTTTTGACTTGCGTTTAAAATCTTGGTGGAAAAGAAAATTTAATTCTGAAATTCTTGATGTTTTTGAAGTCGGCGAAGATGTTTACTTGGTCAAGAAAAATAAAATTTCGCAGTTGGATAAAGGAACTTTCACAGACGACGGTGAAAAATTACATTGGAAGTTTTTAAGTCAAAGACTTGTAAGCCACCACGAATTTTTGTTAAAGCGTTCCAGAGTTTCAATCACACCTTTAAATCCTGTGCATTTCAGCGGAAATATTTTTTGCGGACAGGTTGCAATACCGTTGCCGATTCCTGACAAAACAATTAAAATTCAAGACAACGACGACAAAATTTTTGACAATGCGACGCAGATTTCAAAGGAAGGCAGGAACAGAGGATACATTTTGCCGCAACCGCCTGACGGAATTATTTTTAGAAATGTTGAAATGATTGACGACAACAGGCACAAACTTTTTGCGAATGACAGTTTTGAAATAATCAGCAGAAATGTTTATCGCCACAAATACTTGGACGTTGCAGGACGTGGCGAAGGTGGCAGATTTATTTTACAAAGTGTAATTATGGACGTTGCGGAAGTTTAAGCACTTGCTTTTATCGCAGGTGTTTTTTTATTGGAGGAGTTGAGAGAAATGGCAAGATATAATCAAGGCGGTTTATTGCCGAACCTTGTAATTGTCCCTGATGATGCGCCGAGACAATTTGAAGAAACTTTGCAAGACGCAGGACGAACTTTCGGTAATTTATTACAAGGGCAAGCAATACAGAATTTAGGAACTTTGGCGGCAACCGGCAAAACGCCAATGGGTTGGGTAAAAATTTTAGGCTCGAATATGTTAAATAATCCTGCAGTAGCAAATGGAATTGTGGCAATAGGCGCGACAAGATTCGGCGCACCTGTGGTAAACGGCGTTAAAAATTTTGCAAACAGTTCGGCAGGTAAAAAATTTTTAAATTTAGGTGATTGGATTTTTTAATTGAAGGGAGTTTTTTAAAATGACAAAGTGGGCAGTTACAAACAAGATTGAGTATCCGACCGATACTATTGCGTTGTGTTCGCAAAAGACACGCGATGAATTTGAGTTAGTTTATAATTTGTTGAACAGGTTGAGAAATTTAGACGCGTCGAACGGAACACCGACAGACGCAGAACCTTATCAACTTCACATTAACACGGCAACAAAAAAATTGGAAATTCGCAACGCAGAAAATACAAGCTGGATTGAACTCGGCAAGATTGATGAAAATTATTTCGGACTTACGCCTGAGGACATCAGCGCGGTAAAAAATACAGGTACAGTTAGCGCAATTTACAGCGGCAACGATTCAGCAAAACCGACAAGCAATTTAAATGCGTACGACTTGTATTTTGCTTTTGACAGCAAGAAACTTTATTATTGGACTGGCACGACTTGGCAACTGTTTTTGAGCTTGAATTTTGAAAACTTGCTGAACTATGATAACGTTTGTGTTTTGAAGTCCGAAGTTGATTACAGCGGCAAAAATAAAGTTTTGAGATTGGACGCGACAACAGGGCTTGCCAATGTTTCAATTTCAGGAAGTGCGCCGCAGGTTGACGGCAAGAAATTTTCTTTTTCAAATCCAAGTAACGGCGATGTTATTATTTACAATTCCACTACAAACAGTTTTGAAAATTCGCCGAAAAGTTCTGCACTTTCAGAATATGTTTTGCAGTCAGACCTTGCACCTTATGCGACAACTGCTAACGTCACGGCAAGTTTAAGCGCATATACAAACACTGCAGGATTAAACACAAAACTTGCAAATTATGCTTTGAAAAGCGACGTTGCAACAAGTCTTGAAAGTTATGAAAAATCTTCTGCAGTCGATTTAAAAATTGCCGAGTTAAATTCTGCTGTTTCAGACAGTTTATCGAGTTATGATAAAACTTCAGATGTGAACACAAAAATTTTAACGGTGACTTCGGCAGTAAATACAAAAGTTGACGGCTTAAAATCTTCAGTTGCTACAAGTCTTGGCGCATACACAAAGACTGCAGATTTAAACACTCAGCTTGCAAATTATGTGCTTACTACTGATATGTACAACGTTTTAGCGGATTATGAAACTGTTGAGGACTTTAACAACGCCATAGCAGATTATGTTACAAGTTCAGACGTTGCAAGCAGTTTAAATAATTACTCGACAACGGCGGATATAAATTCAAGTCTTGCAAGTTATGTCAGTAATTCGGAATTAGCAGTAACTTTGTCGAATTATTCCACAACCGACGAAATAAATTCAAGTCTTGCGGCTTATCCTACAACGAGCGAAGTTTCAGTCAGTCTTGCAAGTTATGTTACAAATGACAGCTTGACTTCTGCGTTGGCTGATTATTCGCCGACTGCCGATATTGCAAGCAGTTTAAGCGGATATGTAACTTCAGAAACTTTGAACGCTTATGCAAAAAAAGTTGATGTTGCCAGCAGTTTGACTTTGTATGTAAAAACTGCTGAACTTGCGACTGCTACAGTTGCTAAGGCAAACAAGGCAGATAAATTTTCAAGTCCGATGTCTTTACAAGTCACAGGACAAGCTGTAGGTAATGTCAGTTTTGACGGTAGCGGCGACGCGATTTTAAATTTGAATGTCAGCAATGCGACAACTGCAAACAGCGCGAACAGTGCAATAACAGCATTAACCGCGTCAAGCGCGAACAAGGCAGTTTTAGCTACTAAAGCTGAACAGGACAGCGAAGGAAACAATATCGCGTCAACTTATGCAACCAAAAATGAATTAAATAATTTGGCGGCAAAAGTGCCGTCATTTTCTTTTGCAATGAACAATGGAATTTTGACAATAAGCGACGGCACAAACAGTTATCAATTTGTCGGAACGGCGGTGTAAAAAATGGCGGCGAAAACTTTAGAAGAATGGATTTCAATTTATGAAAAGAAAACAGGCACTGAATTTAAAGCAGAGCCGCGTGCAAGATTAAAGTTTGAACCTGAAAAAGGTTTTGCGGAGTTTGGCGTTTACGAAGATATGGTGGTTATCGGACAAACTTGCGGCGACGCTAAATATTGGAAAAAACTTGGTGAGACTATTGCAAGACAACTTGGTTTAAATCATCTTGGCACTTGGTGTTGCAGAAAAATTGAACCTTACATAAAACTTTTCGGCGTTGAGATTTTGAAAGTTGAGGACGCGGGCGAAGGGTTGAAACGCTATCACTGCCGGCAAAAAGAAACAGGCAAGTCTGCAACGTTTTCTCCGCGCTCAAGAAATTCTGCAGGTCACGTTGTCTATCACGTCACTTGGGAGATTTAAGGCGGTGAGTGAAATGTTTTTTGACTTGCAAAGATTCGGCGGCAAAGGCGGCACTACTATTCAATCAACTTATGAACCGACTGAATTTGAATTAAAACTTCAAAAGCTGGAAGTTGAATTGACTGAAGATGTTTTAGTTCCTTCAGCTAAAAAACTTGGACAAACTGCCTATAATCTTTTTGACGGAGCAAAAGCGGATATTCAAAACATTACCAACAGTCTTAACAATCAGTGGGCTACTTCAATGGTCTTGATAGATACAGCACTTGAAAGTTTGACGGCTTCACCAGAATATTTAGCAAACAGTATCGCGACTTTGGATTCAATGATAAAAACTGATATTCCTAACGCAAATGACACTTGGAGCAGTAGAACGGACGAACTCACAGACAATTCTAAACTTTATATTGTCGAACAAAACAACAACGTTGATTTTGCAAACGGGCAAATAAAAACCTTGCCGGACAATTTATCTGGAAATTATGACAACCTTGAAAATAATCTTGACGATATTAGCGGTTTCACTAAAAACAAAACTGTTCCGAGTGACATCACGGCAAATATAACCTACAATCTTTCAAACATTTCTGCTGAAAACTACAACGACCTTGACAAATTAAAGCCGACACTTGTGAGTGCTTTAAATGTTAATTTTGAAGACGCATTAAACGGCATTGACAAATTAAGCACTCTCGGCAGTTTTTACAACAATCTTGATTCGCTAATTCCTGAGTACAACGAAAATTATCAATATGCAAGAGAAAAAGATACAGTTCACAGTAATTTTAATGACTTGATTGACGGCAAACTTCCTTCGCAGTGGGAAACAAATATGCAAAAGTCAATTCAAACTGTAATGGAAAATACAATCGGCGAAGTTGTCAACGATTTAGGAACACGCGGTGTTTTAAATTCTTCCGTCACGACGCAAGCACTTTATGACATTGAAAGAAATGCGGCTGATGAAGTTGCAAAACAATATCAGCAAAATATTCAATCTGTCGGTGGACTTGTGCAAAGTCGTTGGCAAGTCAAGGAACAAAGTTTGAATGACCAAAAACTTGTGCTTAATGAATTGTGGGGCTATATGGCTCAAGCGTTTGGCTTAAAACTTCAAGCAAAAGCGCACGACGCAGAAAACAAGCGTGCGGTAGCTTTGGCTTTGGCGCAAATTTTTACTCAGCAATTTTCAAATTCAAGCAATGCATTTACTCAACAAACTGGAATAGCTACGCAAAAAAATTCAGCATTTGTCAATACGACAGACAAACAGGCACAACTTTATAGTCAACTTCTGAACAATCAGAGCAGAGCGTCAGCGGACGCAATGAATTGGTATCAAGTTGTAAAATCAATCGCAGATACTGAATGGGCGCACAATCTCAGCGGACTTGAACAACTTACAAGAATGTATCAACTTAGACTTCAAACAGTCGGTGCATGGAATAACACTTGGGGAAATATTTTGGAAACTTCAAGCAGGAAAATTGCGCTCAGTTCGGCGGCGCAGGAGGCACTTCAGCAACCTGCACTGCGTTTGTGGAATGCGGCTACAGGCTTGAATCAATCTGCTACAGGCGTTTTGGTTGCACTTTCCAATCAAGGCACAAGAACTCAAACTCAAGAATCAAGCGGCAATTTCTGGGGCGGTGTACTTTCCGCAGGAATTAGTGCTTTTACCGGCGGTTGGGGTGCGGCGGCTGGCAGTGCGGCTGGCGGTGCTTTATTTGGTTAAAAATAATTTTAGAAAGGAATGATTTTTTATGGCTTATGATTTTTATAAATCTTTTATGGGCGACGAACCACAAAATATTATACGCAGTGGCTATGATGGTGATTCATATTTTCCTGAAATTAGGAACACGGAGGATTATTACAGAACTTCATTAGCGGCTCAAAACAGTATGGCGCAAAGAACGGCTAGAGATAATGAAATGTCGAAAGCCGCTGAATGGGCGCAACATTTGCACCCTGAAACTGTGGCAGGTTTAAATGTTGGAAATATTTTAGGAAAAGTTTTATTGCCTTCAGTCGCACAAGCTACTCAAAACTGGGGTAACAAACTTTATGGCACACTTTTTGGAAAGAAAAATGATAACTCGCAACAAACAGTCAATTCAGACGCGATAAACAAAGGCATTAATTCTTTACTTGCCAGCTTACAAAAAAATCCTTCACTCGGTCTTAATTTCAATGTTTCAAATCCGCAAACGCCTTCAACAAATTTAAATTTGCCTGAACAATATAACAATACAGATACACTTGTGAATAATGCTAGCAAAAATTTTGCAAAAGTGCCAACACAACAAACACCCAGCCTTAATCTTCCGCCAATATCCAATTATATCTATGACGTTTTAAGTCCAAACTATTCTCCTACGTACCCATCGACTTACAACCTGCCAAAACCTAATCTTGGTATTGACTACAATTCTTATTTTAAGGGGTGATTTTAAATGCCTGATTATTCTTTAGGTTTAAATTTTAATAATCTTTTCAGTGGTTATTGGTTTAATCGGCAAGGCGGAACTCCTGATATAAACAACATACGACAAATTTTGAAAACGCCACTGCCAACAGAACCTGCGACAAATGCAAGCAATACTGGACAACAAGTGCAAACAGTAGCAACTCCACAAACAACGCCACAAGAACAAAATCAGACGCCTGTAACCTTGCCACCACCTACAACACCTACTACTTCTGAAAAACCTGCAACTAATACTGCACAAAATAACTTGACCGACAACAGCGCAGGAAAAACTTTGCTTGAAGGAATATTGTCAAATCGTGATTCTGACAAAAACAATTTTTCCACTGTTCCGAACAATGCTTTGGCTAATCATTTTCCAAATTCTGAACTACGTCAAAGTCAAGATTGGCGAAATTTCCTTACAGGAATAGGTTCACAGTCAGTTTCTAACCTGTCGCCTAGATTAGTTGATTCTTTCGGTACAATCACTGACGCAAAAGTAGATTATGCTAACACTGAAAACAACATTAAATATTATGAACAGGCGTTAAAAAATCCTGAACTTCAAGGCGAACAAAGAGCAGATACGCAAAAAGCATTGGACGCAAGCAAAACACACCTTCAAGACTTGGCAAACGGAATGGCTATGTTGCGAAGTGCTTATCCTGATGTTGATTTTCACGCTTACGGTTTCGGAAAAGACAACACTGTCCAACAGTCACTGCAAGCGCGAGAAAATCTTAACGCAAGACTTTTTGACAGCTTAGATGTGGCAAACAATGCGGCTTGGCAACGCCTTGATGAAGTCAGACAACAAGCGGAAGAAAAAGGTTATCCGCCTGCAGTAGTTGAAGGAATTGTTGAAAGCGAAAAACAACGCTTGGGACGCTCTCTCCGCGCTCAAAGTAGAGATTTATTTGCAAATTACGGCGTAAATTCTGACGGCACTTATAACACGCTCGGTTTGCGACTTTTAGGCAATATGGCAGAAACAGACCCACACGCCGCACAACTTTTCGCACAAGCTACAGTAAGTCCAAACCAAAAATATCAATCTGACCAATCCTTACTGACTAACTTATTGACACAAGACGCAACTACACAAAGAACTATTATGAGCCTTTTGCAACAAAAAGACTTGGCAGAAGCTAGAAATGCTTTAACTAGAGACGTTGCCACACAAAATTCTAAAGACAAAAATCGACAGTTAGATATTACGGAAAATTATTATAACCAACAAGTAGAACTCGGAAATGCGAGATTAAAATTTGACCAGCTGAAAGCATATGCAAAGCAAATCAAAGAACAGAATGAAGCGTTTGCAAAAACTCCAGAGGGTAAACTTCAAAACATAGTTCAAACTGCTAGAATGTTGGGCATTGATTTAAATTCTGCTGATGGGCAATCATACTTACGAAAAGCTATGACTGACGGGAAATATCCTGAAAATGCACAAGAGAGAATAAAATTATACAATCAAATTGGAAATGATATGAGCAATTTAAGTAGAATGTTAATGAACGGTGACTTTGCAAGTTTGCGTGAAGCAGTTGCGTCTGTAAAAGAAAAACTGAAAGGCGAAGACTTTACTCAAAACCTTAACGCCGCAGAACGTCAGCCAATAGAAAACTTCTTAGACCAGTACGACAAGTTCATAAATGGAGAAGTAGAACTCCGTGACTTTATAAACTTGTCATACATTTTGAATTATTATTCAAGTCACCCGAACTCTAGCGTAAGTGAAAAAGACCTTTGGAATGAATTGAACAGCGACCAAGACCCGATATGGTATACAGCGATGACACCTGAAAGGCGACAAGCCTTCTTGAATCTTGAACAAGAATTAAAAAATAATCCGCAACTTTTGAAAAAATTAGGTAATGCGATGTATGAACTTGGAACTGCTGGAAAAGATACAACTCCAAATTCAACTTATACAAGACGTGGATATTTGAACACAAATATTCACTGATAAACAACAGTAGGAGGTAAAGAAATGGCAAATTTTTTAACAGGACACGGCAATATTTTTCCGACACCTGAACAAGCTATGAGCGGAGCTGATGAAAATCTTCGCAGAAACGGACTGCCTATTGGCAGTGGAATTTTAGGCGAAGTATTAGGCAGAACATCAGCGTCAGCCGCTGATGTTCTCGGTAGCGGAGCGACTTTTGCAGGTTTACCAAAGACCGCAGATTTTTTGCACAGTTACGGCAATTATGTCAACGCCCGCTTGCCACGACTGAAAGAACTCGGTGACGAAGGATATTGGACTTCAACTAACGGACTTTTAGGCAATGTTGCAAATGTTGTTGGTTCACAAGCGGCGTTATTATTGCCAACTTTGCCTTTTGGCGGAGCATTTGGAGCAGGTGCAAGGGCTTTAACAACTCTCCCGAAACTTGGCAGGTTTATCAATCCTAAAGTTGCACAATGGGCAATGCAAAATGCGGCATCATCTTTTGGCGAAGGTGCAGTTGAGGGCGGAAATTATATTGAAAATGCTATTATGCGCGGTGAAGACCCTGAAGTTGCAAGACAAAAGGCTTGGGACGTTGCAAGAAACAATTTAGCTTTTCTTTCGACAACTAATGCGGCTGAAGGTGGTTTAGCGGCAAGTATTTTCAATAACAAAAACAGTTGGAAAAATCGTTTAGCCAGTGCTGCGGCAAATGCTTTAATTCAGACTTACGAAGAAGGCGGACAGCGCGGTATTCAACTTGACGCTGAGGGAAAACCATATACGTTTAATCCTATCGAAATGATGACCAATCCTAAATACGCGGAACAATACAAGGAAATGAAAGAAACTATTGCACCTTTGTCGGCTATGGGCTTGGGAGGATTTTTGCTTGGTTCTGTAGTTGGTAGAAATCAAAATAATAATCCGCCACCTTCGCAAGATACGCCGCCTGAAAGTGAAAATCAAACACCGATGACTACTTCTGTGCTTGCTAAATACGCAACACCTTATGAAGGCAAGAAAATGGATAATGGCGTTGTAGGTTGCGTTGAGGCAGTTAGAAAAATTGGCAGTGGTTTCAGCGACTTTTTGCGCGAAGAATCAAACAAAAATGTTAATAGCGTTGCACGGCTCAGAGATGACGCGGACGCAAAAGGTTTGCTTGTGCCTTATGATGAAAATAATTTGCAAGCAGGAGATATTTTAGGTTGGAAGTCAAACGGTCACAGCCACGTTGTAATTTATGACGGCAACGGCGGTTACTGGGGCAACAGTTCATATGCAGATGATAACGGCGGCTACATAGTTCACAGCGATAAACCGCACAATTACGGCAAACCTGACTGGATTATAAAAACAGGCGGCAGAATTTCAGGACAATCTTCAACTCAATCACAAACTCAACAGCCGACAACTCAGCAAGGAAATATTTTCGGCGTTAATGACTACAATATGCCGACACAAGGCGACAGAATTACTCAACAGGTAAGTCAACTTAAAAATGGTTGGCAACAAGTTATTCCGCAAATTGGCGGCGTATTAAAAGATAAATTTGGAATTAACGCGACAATTTCTTCAGCGGCACGAACTGCAGACCACAATGCGAATGTCGGCGGTGTTCCAACTTCACATCACATTATCAGAGAAAACGGCGGCGACGCTTTGGATATTGTTTTTGACAGAGAAACAAGCCAAGCTGAACAGGATAAAATTGCAAATTATTTCAAAAATAGCGGACTTTTCAAAGAAGTTTTGTATCACGATGTAGGAAGTGGAGCGCATTTACATTTAGGCGGTTTGCAATCAGAAAATATTTCAAGCAGTCAAACTTCAAAAAGAAATACTACTGCAACGCAAAACGACCCGAATTTTAGCGAAAAAGAAAATAAACTGTGGCGTTTTGCTCAAAAAATGTCTGATTATTTGTATTCTAAAACAAATTTTAGAATTTCGCCTGAAATGTTTTATCGTCAGTGGATGTATGAATCTGATAACGCAACTTCAAAATTGGCAAAACTTGACCACAATTACGGCGGTTTAACTTATTATAAAGTCCCAACTCTTGAAGAAATAAAAGCCTACGACCCAAATTTTGATGATGAAGGCAAAGGCATTGAATCTTTGCGACAACCGAAAGAAGATGGCAACGGATATTACAGACATTACAAATCTGACGAAGATTACTTTCAAAGTTATATTGATGATTTTGTTATTCCAAGAATCAAACGCGGAGAATTGACTGCAGATGATGTAAAGACTGTTGAAAGCTATGCAACAGCTATGAAAAATTCAGGCTATTTCGGCGGCGAATTACAAAATTATATCAGCGGAATGAACAGCAAAAAAATTCCAAACACGCAAGGTTATTCCGAAAGCGACGAAGATGTTTCAGACAGTGCAGAAACAGAAATTGACAGCGAACAACCACAAATTGAACGTGACACTTCAAACGACGAACTTATCAGAAGTTTGCTTGAAAGCAATGATACAGAATTTAAAATCGAAGATGAAAACCCAATCAATCAGCAATTCATTCAAGATTATGTACAGGATAAATTGGAAAATGGAACTGCTGAAGAAATTGCTAATCTCGGCGAAATTCTTCAAAATTTCTACAATGATAACGGCGAATTTCAAAATACTAAAGAAAATCGCCAAGCACTTGCTAACGCTCTCGGCGAAGATAATTTGAAAAATCTCGGACAGGAAAATTTAAATTCTAAAATTGCAGATTATAAAAATTTCCTGCAGACAAGAATCAATCCTCTGCAGGAAGAAGTTTCTAAACTTGAAGAAAAGCACAAAAAAGCACTTGAAAATTTCGACAACTACAAAAAAATGGAAGGCGACGAACTCGATAACGAAGTTCTGAAAAGCCTTCGCAAAAATATCATTGACAGCAAAAAAGAACTCGACAACAAAATTTCGGAACTTAACGGCGCACAGAAAATTTTAAATCCTGAGGTTCAAGAAACTCAATCTGTAGAAAAATTTACCGCAACTTTGAATGAAAATGCAAAAACAAAGCCGACCGACAAAAATTTGCTGAATATGCTTGAACTTGATGAAACGCCGCAATTTAATCCGCTTAGCAAAAATGCTGTCACAAGAAATATTATCGAAGATTTTATCAAGCAAAAAATTTCTTCAACGCAAGACAAATCTTTGAGAAAATTTTTGAACGCCGACAACAAACTTATTTCAAATCAAGCGACGCGACAAAAAATTTCTACACAATTCGGCGCGGAACTTCAAGACTTCGGACAAAGTGAACTTGATAAACGCCTTGAAGAATTAAAATCAAGATACAAAATTGAAAGACCTGCTCAGCGTGAAAGCGTTGATGTTTTGCCTGAAACTCCGCAGGAACAATCTGAAGAAAATCAGCAAGCGACAAGTTTAAAAGAGTTGCAAAGTCAGCTTGACGCACTTAACAAGGCGAAGGCGCAGGAAACTAAAAATGCGGAACGTGCTCTTAATTCAAATGACAACGCCGCTTTTGCAAACGCGAATGAAAATCTTAAAAATTTAAATCAGCAAATTGCGGACAAAAATGCTGAAATTGAAAACTTCAAACAAACTCCCGAACACCTTCAAGAATTGAAAGGCAATTTGGAAAATTTATTGAATCAGCGGACACAGCTTGACGCATTTATTTCTGCAAACGGCGAAAATAAAAAACTTTTGCAAACTAAACAAAAATTGAACTATGATATTTTTGAACTTTCCAATGAACTTGAAGAAAGGGCTAATCCTGCCGAAAATATTGACGAAAAGGCACAAGATATTTTTTCAGATATTAAAAATGACTTTGGCGAAGACAGCATTAAAAATTTGAAAGTTCTCGGCAAATTTAAATTTGAAATTACAATAGATACTTTGCAACTTGATGACGGAAATTATTTACCTGTAGGAAGTGTTATCAGCGTAAAAGGTGACAACGAGCAACACATTTTTGAAAAAGCCCTGCAAGCTAATGAAACTGACTACAAGGTTTTTGATGCGATTAAAGAAAAAGCAAATTCGGCGGCTGACCAATCAGGCAGAGCATATGTCGGATACGCTGATTCTGTGAATAACGACGGACTGTTGATTGCCTATCCTTCGGCTGCAGAGGCAAGAGTTTTTGTCCGCACAATGGAACTCTTGCAAAATGAAATTGAAAGTTCAGCTCCGCAAAAAGAAACTGTTGATTTGTTGGCAGAACTTCGCGACCTTGAAAAACAACAAAACACTTTAAATAAAGAATGGGACAAGGCGACTAATGCGCGGAATTATCAGCAAGCCGATGAACTTGAAAAGCAGATTGAAGAACTTAACAAAAAAATTCAGTCTAAGCAAGCCGAGTTCGAGGAGTTCAAGAAAAATCCAAAATATCTTGAAAGTTTGAAAGATGATTTGAAAGACAACGAAGAACATTTAAAACGCCTTAATCGCTTGCCTGAAACGCCCACAAGGAAAAAGCGCATCAAGGAAACTAAGCAGACTATTTCACGCCTTGAAAATGAAATTGACGAATTTGAAAAACCTGAATCAACTGTTGAAGAACAAGAAAATAATTCTGCCGTTACTTCAAAATATTTGCAGGATATTCCAAGTGGAAATATGAATGATTTGTTTGATGAAGAACAACGTCGCGAAGGTGAACAGGCGGCAAGAGAAAAAATGCTTGCTGAAAATGAAAAGACTGAAAGTCAAAAAATTTATGAACGCGGCGAACAAAGAGCCAAAGAAAAATTTCAGCAGGAAAATTCAGAACTTGAAGAAGTTGAAGAAAATAATTCAGTCGAAGAAAATAATTTTGAAAGTCAAGAAACTGCACAGCAAGAAAAAACGCAAACTCAGTCGCAGGAAGAATTTGATTCGCGGCAGGAAAAAAATCACGAAAATAAGCCGTCAATTTATCGCGAAGGTAACAAATTTATTGTTCACGTCGGCGAAGATGTCAGTAATGCAAAATTGATGTTGTTCGGGACGTTTTTGAAAAAATATAACGGCAAGTACAGACGCGGCACAAAAACTTTTGAATTTCCGAAGGCAAGCGCGGCAATGAGTTTTGCTACAAATGTTGAAATTACAAAGTTTGACGACGACGCACGGCAGGAAATGTATCGAAAAGCGCGAGTTGCTGATTTTCCTGTGCTGAAATATATTTTTGACGCAGGTTTTGACAATCCGCAAGCAGTTGACACTTTGAAATATTTGCAAAGTTTGCCGACAAAACAACTTGCAAGAATTTCTACTGAAGCATTGCTGAACAATTACAAAGGCGACGACGCTAAATTTAAAAAGGCGCAGAATCTTTTAAATAAAATGCTTGAAGGCAAAATTCAAACAACGCCGACCGACGCTTACAACAAAGTTTTTGATATGCTTTACGGTGAAGAAACCGAGAACGGCGAAACTTTACCTGCGCTTAATCCGCCGCAACAACTTTTGAATTTTGGCGATGAAAATATTTCTGAATCTCAAAATAAACCTGCAGAAAATGAAAGAGCTACAGACAGTGAGTTATCTCCGAAGGATAAAGTAAAACAAAAGTTATTGTCTTTAGCTGGTAAACCTATTACTAACAAGGAAACTGGAATTGTCGCTTTTATAAATGTGACACAAATCAATGAAATGCTTTCAAATAGGGCTGTGAGTAAATCTACAAATAACGGATTTACACAAGCACAGCATTTGAAGGCAACTGAAAATATTAAACAGTTGTACGAGGACGCAACTTTAAGCGGAACTCACCCTGACAGAAAGAAAAAGCAGGGCAGTCAAGGATTAAAATCCATTAAAATTTTCCACTGTGATACAGAAGTTTTAGGCGAAGACGCAGTTGCTAAACTTACCGTAAAAGAAAGTTTTCAACACGGACACAGAATTTATTCGATTGAGCTTGAAGAATTAAACAAGCCCACAGCGTTAGAGAATCGCACTGAAAACGATTCCGCTGTAGGCTCTGAAGATTCAACTCAAAAGGGTAACGTGTCCAGTTCGCGCTACGCCGAAGAACCTTCTGCTGAAACTATACCACAAAGCGCGAAAGGTGACAAGAAAAAAACTTTAACTGACAAGGAAATTGAACAAAAAGCTACTGAACTTTTACACGCAGAAAAATTAGATACTGAAGTTGCTAAAAACGCATTTAAAATTTTCTTCGACCAACCGCATTTGATAGGTGACGGCTTACCTCCGCGACTTAATATTTCATTAGCCGAAAATGATTTTGCCGTGACAATTCCGCCACATAAATCAGCTAAAAAAGAAAAAGCTAAACAAGAAGTAAAACTTGAACGTTTAGCAAAAAAAATTAACGGCGAATATCGCGATTCCGTTTTTTATTTCAAAAGTCTTAACAACGCAAGAATTTTTGCAAAAGCAATCTCGATTCTTGACAACAATTATAAAATTTACGAAGATTTGCGAACTGCTGAACAAATTCGCTATGACCAATCGCCAGAAAGTTTAACTGCTGAAGAAAGAAAATTTTATGAACATTTGAAAAAAGTACAAGACAGGCGCGGTAAATCTCGAATGGCTTCAAATTATTTGTATCTTAATGACAATGAACTTGTAAGACAAGCAAAAAAAGTTGCGAAACACTATAAAGAAAATGGTATTAAATTTGACCCCGATAGTGAATGGAAAAGTTTTGAGCGCAGAATTGTTGCAGAAGAAGAAGATTATGAGCGAGAATTGAATAGCCTTGAAAATGAGGAAGATTTTGAAGAGGAAATCCAAGAAGAAAAACCGCAAACCAAAAAAGCCACTGCGAAAGTGACAGGCGATGAGTTCGGTAAATATAAAAACATCAAGGAACTCAGGCAAAAAGCGATTCAATATTACAAAGACCATTTGCAAGGGACAAGCGTTGAAAATAAAACGCTTGGCAAGATTGATATTGACGAAAACGGTCTTGTCGAATTTACAGGCGAAGGACGCAGTAAAGTTAAAAGTAACAGCGCACAAGAAGATACTTTATTGCTGATAAAACATTTGCCTGAACTGATTAAAACAGCGGAAGATATTACACATAAAGAATCTGAATCAGAGAAACACAAAAAAGTTGGCGATTCATTTTATTATTTGGAAACTGAGTATAACAAAAATGACAAAATTATTCCGGTGACTATCACTTTGAAAAAATTACACACAGGCGACATTCATTATTACAATCACGTCATAGGAATAAAAAAAGACGTATCGGTAACTTCGGGAACTGAATCTTCAAATGAAGCCAACGTCTCCCCGACCGTCAATACGTCTTCGACCGATAATATACCACAAAGCGCGAAAGGTGACAAGGAAAAAACTTTAACCGACAAGGAAATTGAACAAAAAGCTACTGAACTTTTGAAGAACTTAAAACTTAATCCACACTCCGCACCTGCAAGTTATATTTCTTCGATAAACATTTCAAATATTCGTGACGGTTTTGTAACAGATAAAATTTATGTAAACTTGGGCTGCAATGACTACAAAAAAGTTTGGAACGCCATTGATAAAATTGCTGGCAAAACAAATGCAGAAATTGATTCACACGATAACAGAGAACACCATTATTCCCTTAAAAATCTTGATGACGCAAGAATTTTTGCAAAAGCTGTACAAAATCTTTTGCGAGGAGTGGACGGTGAAGAAATAAAAATTTATGAAGATTTACCGACAGCTGAAGAATTGAAAACGCAAAACAAAGTTTTTGACGAAATGAAACAAGTCGGCAGAGAGAAAAAAGCTGAAAGAGAAAAACTCGGTGAACCTGTTCGTAATATTAAGGAAGATACAATAGAATTGCCCCAAAAACGCGGTGGAGTTCATTATGTTTTCCCGAAAGTAAAAACTGCAGATAAAACTTGGTTCTATTATCCCGACACCAATGAATTTTATGATTATGAAACGCAGGATATGTATAAACCTGCAGATGAATCTTTGCAAAATGCGCTGGAATATTTTTATAACTATGGCGACGCTGAAAAAGCAATTCAAGCTATGGATTATGAACTTAAATATGATGATTGGACTGCTAAATATTTAAGCAAATTATTTGAAAAATCCAAGAAAATACTTTCGCAGGAAGGGCAAAATTGGCAAGCAATTTCTCCGAGTGAAGATTATTTTGAAGAAGAAATTCAGGAAGAAACACCACAAACTAAAAAAGCCCACGCAGACGAACAGGACACTTCAAAAGCTGTAAGCGTTGAAGAAAATATATCCAATGGTAAAAAGGCAATTCGTGAAGTTTTGGAAACTCAAAAAGATGTTAAATCCGCTATGTATCGCGATGATATTGGAAACATTGATTTTGTTTACGGAACACCAGGCAAGGGTGAAAAATTCAAAAAAGGCTATGGCATTTCTCATATTGTTGCAAAGCGTAACGCTGAAAACGGCAAAGGACTTGAAACTGCAAATAAATTGGTTGAAGTAATTGCAAAAGGCACTGATACTGATAAACAACAATCAGAAGGCAGTAATGAATATCGCCTGAGGATTCATTATGACGATTACACAGCGGTTTTAAGTTCTCCAAGTGGTGAAAGAAATGCTTGGCTTTTGACAGGTTGGGAAAATAATAAAGAAACATTATCCAGTGTAACCGATGAGGGTAACGGCTCAAACGGCACTACTGCCGACGCGCCTATGCTTACTCGTCGCGCCGAAGAGGATAATGTTTCTGCAGAAAATATACCACAAAGAGAAACGCAAGGCAAGTCAGACGCTGAATCTCTCTGGTACAAAGTTTCTACTCTGGTAGATGACCTTTTTGTGTTGCATATCACTGACCAAAACTTTACACGCGAAAAAATTGTGAATGCTGTGCGTCGTGCCGTAGGAAAAGAAAATTACTTGAAAATTGAGGAATTTGTCGAAAGAGCGATTGAAATTTCGAGGCGTTCAGCTTCAGCAGAAATGTTTATACGACGTGCAAAACAACATTCAAAAGCGTATAATAAGCAAACAGTAGAAGTCGATAAGAAATTATTGCTTGAAGAATTGGAAAATCAAAGTAAAAAAGCCGGTACAGGCGAACAAAAAACTTTAACCGCTGACGAACTTTTACACGCAAAAAAATTAGATATTGATAAACTTTACAACGATGGACGTAACATTAGACAACTCAAATCTAACGACCCTGAAAAATATCGAAGACATCAAGAAGATATTGAAACTTTTATTCACCAAACATTTAAACCATTAGATAACGGAGCGGAAATAAAAGTATCTCCGCAATGGAATAATTCACACTGGCATAGATTAAATGAATCAAGAGCAATTTGGCTTTATCATAATAATCCCCCTGATATGTTTGAAAGTTTTGATTTACATCTTGGCGATTTTAAAGTAGCGGAATATGAAACAGAACCGCAAGCATTAGATGCCTTGCAGGAATTAAGACGTGCAATAGAACGTGGCGACAGTGAATTTCAATTTCCAAGTGTCGAAAAAATTAAGTCACAAACTAAAAAAGCCAACACAGGCGAACAGGACACTTCAAAAGCTGAATTGGCAGAAGGTTATAAAACAGAATCGGGACGCAGTTTGCAAGACGCTGACAGAGACGAATTTATTTTAAAACCCGACGGCTCAAAAGATTTTGGACAGATTACAGCTGAAGTTGTTGAACAATCACAAGGTCGTTTGAAAAAAATGCCCATTCGCTTACAAGTCGGTTTCAACAGGTTATTGGACAACGGCACATATAAAGGTTTTGGATTATTGCATATTAAAAAGCGTGAAGAGTCTTTGAAAAAGTTGGGCTATGATTCTGCGGAAAATTACCTTGAAACAATAGCACAAAATTATGACAGAATTTATGACATCAGCACCGAAACAAAGCCGAACAGATTTTTAATCACAATGCACGACGAGCATTATAACGTTATGCCAGTTGACTTTATCGCAACAAGTGACGGCAAAAGTTATACCATAGTCAGCGCATTGTCCAAAGGGTTGAATAGAGAAAATAAACAAAAAGGAACAGTTCTTTTCGACAGGAGCGCATCCCTATCTTCCACTTCCAACAGTGAAACGGCTCAAAATGGCAATGTCAGCAAAAATGTTGGAACTGACACGCAGAGCGCAACCGAAAAAGTTAATGTTCCTTCTGCAGAAACTATAGCACAAAAAGAGGATAGCGACAAGGAAATTTCTGAACAACAAAAAGATTCTTTCACGGACGAAAAGTTAGCAACTGCGGAAGAAAGTGCTAAAGCACGACAGCAGGATAGAGACAAAAAAGAAAAACTTTATAAAGAATATCGAGTTGATAAATTTCCTGTGCTGAAAAACTTAATAGACAATGATAAAATTGAACTTGTAGAAGAGCCGAGTGAAGAAGAATTGCTTATTTCTGCACTGGGAGCATTGGACAACAAATACCCTATTGGAAAATCGCCGCTCACAAAAGAATATGAAACTCAATATAAAAACAGAAATGCTGAAAGAGATAAATTGTTGAAAGAATATCGCCGTGAGGGTAATCCAATTTCAGCCGAGCAAGCCTATCAAAACTTTGAAAACTTTTTACAGCAGGGTAACGGCAAGAAAGAAGTTGACGAGCAAATTGTTTCTGAAAATGAAACAAAAAAATATCCTGACAAAATAAAAAATAGTCCTGCACGCAAAGCACTTTATGATTATCTTGACGGCGATGAAGAATTGGCAATCGCAGTTGATAAAACAATAATGTCTTCGATAGAACCTGATTGGGAAAAAAATTTTCAGAAAAGGCACAAAGTCAATGTTAGCTTGATAAATTTTTTTTTAGATAAAGGATATTCAATGGAAGACTCTGAAAAAATGGGCGATAATATTTTTGAGAAGATTTTTAAAACTCAGCCAAAGTACAGCACAGATTTTTTAATGGGGAGAGTGATTTTAAATGAGCGCGGAGAATTGGAAGAGAGCGGAAGGACTGATGGAGGACATCAAGTTCGGGAATCCGAGTTACGCACAGAAACTGACGAAGGAACACGGAGCGAAAGGCGCGATAAAATTTCTGAAAGAGTTTCTAGACAAGAACGACAAGCTGAAACAGGAACTGGAGAAACAAATTCTGTCACAAATGCCGAAAACGCACGACCCGATGAAGTACAGAGTGCAGGAACTTCAAGCGCACGAGTTAGCGCAGGAAATGGCACAGGAAGAAGTGCGGCAACTGTACAATCCGACGACGGAACAGAGCGCGGACGTAGCGGAGTTTCTGCAAATGCTGAAAATGTAGAATTTAGCGGACACAATTTTAAAATCACCGATGACAGCGACATTGGCGAAGGTAATTTGAAAACTAAATTTAAGCAGAACATTGACGCGATAAAACTTTTGAAACAGCTTGAAAGCGAAGGCAGAAAAGCAACGCCGAGCGAACAAGAAATTTTGTCGAAGTTCAACGGCTGGGGAACTTTGGCAAGCGCATTTACAAACAAAGATGATTGGAAAAAACAATCCGAACAGCTGAAAGAAATTTTGACAGATGAAGAATATGACAAAGCCAGTAAAGTTAGCACTAACGCTTTTTACACTTCGCCGAAAATTGCAAAAGTTATGTGGCAAGGCTTAGAAAAATTAGGATTCAAAGGCGGAAGAATTTTAGACCCCGCGACTGGTAGCGGAATATTTTTCGGAACAATGCCGAGTGAGATAATGGCGAACAGTGAACTTACAGGCGTTGAGTATGATAATTTGACAGGCAGACTTGCACAGCAACTTTATCAAAAAGCCGCGATTGATATAACTCCTTATCAGAATAGGTTAATGCCGAACAATTATTATGACTTGGCAATTACAAATGTACCTTTCGAGGAATTAAGAATTTACGCAGATAAAAATTACAGCAAACAGGCTTATATGCTCCACAATTTTTATTTTGCAAAGACGATAGATAAAGTCAGACCGGGCGGTTTAGTTGCGTTCATAACTTCACAAGGAACAATGCGCTCAAAAAGTGCAGAAGCTAAAAAACTTCGCGCTGAATTGAATGGCAAGGCAGATTTAATAGCGGCGTTTAAATTGCCGAACACTGCTTTTAAAGACAACGCAGGAACAGAAGTCACGACAGATATTTTAATTTTGCAGAAAAGACTTGACCAGAAAAAGCCTTCGCCTTACGCGCAAAAATGGAATGAACTTGAAGAGATTTACGCTGAAAGACATTTTGACGGCGGCAGTTTTTCTGTTAAAATCGGCGTGAATGAATATTTCGAAACGCACCCTGAAAATATGATTGGCAAACCTATTGCGGCAACGACACAGAGATATGGCGAATATCAACTTGCACTGGACGGAAAAAATTTAGATGTTGCAAAAGAACTTGAAAAGCTGATTGAAAATTTGCCTGAAAATATTTATACGCCTGTTCAGCACAAAACGCAGGACACTTTGAAAAATACATTTGCGGCAATGGCAGACGCAACTCAACGCGAAGGAACTTTCAGCATTAAGGACAACAAAGTTGTTCAAAATATCGACGGCAAACTTGTTGAAGTTCCAAAAAGAATTACTGTTAATCGCAACAAAAAGCAAGTTGAAATTGATAATCCTGCTATTCCTGTCATCAAAGACTTTATAACTTTGCAAAAAACTTTGGACAATGTTTTGAAAGCGCAGTTGTCGCCCGAAACTACAGACGCTAAACTTTCAGAACTTCGCGAACGACTTAATAAAAATTATGATAACTTTGTAAAAAATCACGGCTACTTAAATGCTCCAAAGAACAGAAAATTTTTAGAAGACGACCCGAACTATGGAAAAGTTGCGGCGATTGAAAAGTACAAGGAAGACAAGAAAAACAGAACGGTATCGGCAAGCAAAGCCGATATTTTTTATAGGCGCACGGCAAGTCCTTTGCGTGAAGTAAATTCTGCAGACAACGCACTTGACGCATTAAGATTGTCACTTTCAAGGCACGGCAAAATTGATACAGATTATATGTCGAAGTTGACAGGAAAAAATCTTGAAGAACTTACAAAAGAACTCGGCGACTTGGTTTATAAAAATCCTGAAACAAATTTGCTTGAACTTGCTGAAGAATATTTGTCGGGAAATGTGCGCGAAAAATTATTTTACGCAAGAGAAAGCGCAAAGCATAATCCTGAGTTCAAAAGAAATGTTGAAGCATTGGAAAAAGTTTTGCCTGTCGATTTAACCGACAAAGAAATTTTTCCGCATATGGGCGCAAATTGGATTGACGAAAAATATTATTACGACTTTATAAAAGATTTAGTCGGCGAATCAGAAAATGTTCACATTACACGCGATAAATTTATAGGAAAATGGAAAGTCAGCGGTTGGATTCCTCACGACAAAAATATTCAGTGGCGAATTGCGAAAACTCGACAAGATTTTATAACTCTGTTTGAAGGCGCATTAAATCATCGTTATCCAAACATTACTTCAAATAAAATTCAGCTTAAAGAACAAATGGCAGAGGCGAAAGATAAAATTGACAAAATCACTGAGGAGTTTGACAAGTGGATTTTTGCTGACGAAAAGCGCAAAGCTGATTTGGTAAAAACTTACAATGAAAAATATAACAGCGAAGTCGAGCGAAGATATGACGGTTCGCATTTGGAACTGCCGGGCTTGAACGAGGAAGTTAAAAACAAACTTTATCCGCACCAAAAAGACGCAATTTGGCGAGTTTTGCAGGGGAAAAATACTTTGTTGGCACATTGTGTCGGAGCAGGTAAAACTTGGGAAATGGTTATCAGCGCAATGGAAATGAAAAGAATCGGAATGATTAACAAGCCGCTTTTCACAGTTCCGAACAATATTGTTGAACAGTTTGCGAGGGAATTTAGAATTGCTTATCCAAACGCTAATCTTTTAGTTTTGACTTCAAATCAGTTGGGCGCATTTAAAAGCGAGGACAGCAAAGAAACTAAATTAGAAAGAATGACACGCCTTAACAATCGCAGAAAAACACTTTCAAGAATTGTTACTGAAGATTGGGACGGAATTATTATTTCGCACAATTTATTTGAACGCTTGCCAATGTCAAAAGAAGGTTTGCGGCAATATTCGCGTGACGGTGAAAAAATAGACAGAGCTGAAATAATTCAAATGACTGCCGAAAGCAAAGACGACATTAAAGATTCAGTAAAAGCAATCAAGGCGGCAGAAGAAAGAATCGAAAAAAAATATAATCTCGACACCAATGAAATTATTATGCCGTTTGAGGAACTGGGAATTGACCAAATTTTTGTTGATGAATCGGATATGTTTAAAAATCTTGGTTTTGAAACTTCAAATTACAATCCTTCAGACCCGAACCCTGACAACAGAGTTGTCGGTGTGAGTACGGCAAATGCACAAAGGGCGCAAGATTTATACACAAAGGCGCGGTGGTTGTCGGCGCAACGCAACGGCGGCGGACTTGTCTTTGCAAGCGGAACTCCCGTGAGCAACACGCTTAACGAAATTTACACAATTCAGCGTTACCTTGACCCTGAAATGTTAGCTGAAAATGGTTGGAAAAGTTTTGACGAATGGGCAAATCATTTTGGCAAAACTGTTGAAACTACAGAGGCAGATGCCGCAGGTAATTACGTTACAAAAAGGCGACTGAATTTAAATAATCTTCCTGCGCTTATCCATTCTTTCAGAAAAATTGCCGATATAAAAATGTTTGAAGACTTGCCACACTTGCAGGAAAATGTACCGAAATTGAAAGGCGGCGAGCGCAGAATAATCACCATTGAGCCGACCGACGCTTTTAACGAATACAGAGAAGTTTTATTGGAACGCAACGAAACATTACATAAAGCGCGGACAAAAGAGGAACGCGGCGACGATAATTTTTTGAAGATAGCGGGCGATTTTAGAAAAGCGTCGCTGGATATGCGATTGATTGACCCTTCATATTCGGAGGAAGAAGCCGGAGGAAAAATCAATGCAGTTTGTGACAATATTTTTGCAAAGTTCGAGGAGACGACAGACGCAAAAGGTACTCAGCTTGTATTTTTGGATTTATCGACACCAAAAGCGAAAAAAATAAAAGCCAACGGCGAAGAAATGTCCGACGAAGAATCAGCTTTAGGCGAAGAAACTTCAAAGGACGAAGCGACAGTTTACGACAGAATTAAAAGAGGATTGGTAAAGCGCGGTATCCCTGCAAGTCAAATTGCTTTTGTTCACGAAGCGAAAAATGCAAGTCAAAGGCAAGCACTTTTCGACAAGGTAAATGAAGGCGACATTAGAGTTATTATCGGCTCAACGGCGAAAATGGGCGCAGGTACAAATTTCCAAAAACATTTAGTGGCACTTCATCACGTTGACTGCCCGTGGAGACCGCGTGACATTGAACAGCGCGAAGGAAGAATTTTGCGTGCCGGTAATTTGAATAAAGAAGTTGAGATTTTTACTTATGTCACAAAAGGCAGTTATGATTCTATAAACTGGGCATTAGTTACCAGAAAACAAAATATGATAGATTCTTTAATGCGCGGAGACCCGACAGTTACCGAAGTTGAAGATGTCAGCGATATAGGCGCAAGTTATTCAGACATAGCGGCGGCTGGTGAGGATAATCCTTTGGCAAAAGAACTTCACGAAGTCGAAGGAAAAGTTTTAAGGTTGAAATCTTCGCAAAAAAGATTTTTAAAGAATCAGAATGAAGGTCAGTTGAGAGCGGCAAGACTTCGCCAAAATGAAATTCCTGCACTTGAACGGAGCATTAAAAACTTGCAAGCCGATATAAAAAATCTGCCGAACCTTACAGGCGACAATTTCAAAATGAAACTCGGCGACAAAGTTTATACAAAATTTGGTGAGGCAAGCAAGGCTTTTGATAAATTTATGCACGACTTCAAAAATCTTTCACTGACAAAAATTGGTGAGATTGGCGGCTTTAATATCAAGGCGCGAATTGAAAATATAGATTCATTTGACATAGAAACTTTTATTCACCTTGAGAAGAACGGCAGTTATAGGGTTAGAAATTCTTTGGATTCTATCAGGAACTTTATAAGCGGCAAGAGCAGCACAAGCATTGTTGAGAGACTTGAAATGACAAAAGTCCACCTTGATTACTTAAAGACCGAACTTGCAGGGCTTGACGAAAAACTTCAGGAACCTTTTGACAAGCAGGAAGAATTAAATGCGGCAGAGGAGCGTTTAGCTGAAATTCAAAGTCAACTTAAAGGCAGTGAAACTTCTGAATCAAGTCAGCAAAATTCATCTGCAGAAAATATTTCAGACAATGAACCTGCAGAAACTTCGGAAGTCGAAACTCCAAAAGCAGAAACTGTTGCAGATAAAAACAAAAAAACTTTTGCCGAACTGTCGGGCTATCGTGGACTTAGTAGAAAACAGGATAAAAACGGCAACGACATTTATTATCTCGGCAATAAAAGAATCAGCAGTTACGACGCAATAAATATGTTTAGAGACCAACTGAAAGAAAAACAGGAAGTATTGATTGATGAACTTAAAAATGCTACAGGATTTAATATCACATTACAAAGACTTGGTGAAAAACCTTCTCTGTCTTTCGGAAATGAATCAATCGACGGCGGTATTTGGTACACGCATTTAAAATTTGACAATTTGCAAGAAGCAATCACTACAGCAAGATATATTTTTAAAAATTATGCAAACTTCATTGCAGAAAATGACAAAGAAAGTTTCATAGCTGTGTATGACGATGACGGAGAAAATTTTTCCATAAATCGCAACGGCGAAGAAAAATTTTATACCGACAAAGCTAAAAAAATTGTTGCCGAAGTTGACAATGAACCTGCTGAAAACAAAAATGTTGCTGATAATTCTGTAAAAAAAATCGCAGAAGAAATAAATTCAGAATTTGGAACAAATTTTACAAATTCCGACAAATCTCTTGAAAAAATTATGCGTTACTTCAAAGCCAAAGAAAATTTCGTAAATGTTGCAAAAGAAAATGAGGCCCCTACGTTCCACTTTTTTTATGATGCTTGGATTGATGATTTTCTTTTCGATAATTTCTATGAATCAGACGAAGAATTTGAAAATTTCATAACGAGTCGCGAAGACGCCTACAATTCGCTTAAAGAAAAAATGTTTCCTCTTATTTACCAAAGTTTAATTTCTGAAACTGTTGATAAAAATTCCACAGTCAAAGTGACAGGCAAAGAATTTGGCGATTATAGCGACATTAAGGAACTCAGGCAAAAAGCGATTCAATATTACAAAGACCATTTGCAAGGCACAAGTGTTGAAAACAAAACTCTCGGCAAGATTGACATTGACGAAAACGGACTTGTTGAATTTACAACGGCAGGAAGAAAGAAAGTTGAAAGTACAAGCGCACAAGAACAAAAACTTTTAATTGTAAAATATCTTCCAAACTTGATTGAAAATGCGACGGATATAGAAAAAGCTGAACCTGTAAAAGAACGTCACAAAGATGATATTTTCTATTACCTGCACACTTCAGCAGAGATTAACGGTGAAAATGTCCCTGTCCATATTACTTTGGTGAAACACAATACAAGGCGTATTCAATTCTACAATCACAGCGTAGAAAAAGAAGATACGCTGGTAAATTCTGCGACACCGAACAATGTCGGAAATTCGCCCGTCAGCGTATCTTCGACTGAAAATATACCACAGTCTGAGGAAAACGGCAAGGAAAAACAATTAGCTGATAAAAACGGTAGTAAGATAACTTTGTTTGAAGGTTTTCTCGGAACTATAAAATCTGAAAAAGGTAAAGCATTAGCTAAAGAAATTTTAAATCGCGAAGTAAATTACAACGGAAAAACAGAAACACGACGCGAACACATTGAACATATTGCCTTAAAAAATCCTGAATGGTTAGCTGAAATTGTAATACCAAAAAAAGGAACAAAAGACATTTACGGAGTACTTAACAAAGACCAGCGCATTATGCATGGTACAATCAGCAGGCTCGATTTTTATGAAGAGAATGGGCGTTTTCCAACAACAGAAGAATTGCCCTTTGAATTTGTTACACTTCAAGAATATCGTTACTTTAAATTTTTGCAAGACCCACAAAAAGCAATAAAAGAATTTGAAGAAAAAAATGCTCCAAAGCAAAGAAAACAATTTCAAAAATTTCACAAAAACTATGGCAACGATGAAAACCTTGAAAAGGATTATGACGGCAATTTTGACGATGCCAAAAGACTTATTTACAATGCACCTTCTGGGACTAAAATAATTAATTCAAAATCTGACATCTTCGTTAGGCAGTACAAAGGAAAAAGAAGTTTGCAGTATCCAATTAAAAGCAATAGCAAATACAAAGCTCCACTCACTCAACGTCTGTTGGATTTTCTTTTTGACGGCGAAAGCGAAATTGAGATTGTATTTCCTGAAAATCCTTTTAAAACTTCTGATGATACAAAATTTGCAGGGCGTGGCGAACTTACAGAAATGTTTGAAAATGCAAGGCAGTTGTCAGACAGTGAATTAAACAGCCGACAAAAGAAATGGCAAGACTTCGGCGCGGAGTTGGGTTTGAAAGTTGTTTGGATTGACGCGCACAAAGATTTAAAAGGCGCAGTCGAAGGCGGCACAATTTATCTCAACGCGAAGAACAACAAAAATATTTCCAAAACTTTTTATCACGAACAATTTCATATTTTGTCAGCGTTAAATCCTGAACTTCACGATGAAATGTTTGAACACTTCAGAGAAAAATTTTCTGCTGAACAACTTGACGCTTACAGGAAAGAAAATCAGCGCGAAGATTTAACCGACGATGAAGTTATTGAAGAAATTTTGTGTGATAATTTTGAAGATGTGCAACGCCGAGTAAAAATTTTGCAGGAAATGTCGAAAGATAATCCGAACTTGCTGAAAAAATTTATTGCTTACTTGAAAAATCTTGCAGATAAATTTGTGTCAGTGTTCAGAAGTCCTGAAGGCGGAATGACACGCGAACAGCGCGACGCTTTTATTCAGAAATTTAATGCTCTTGCAGGTAGTTTGGAAGACATTCACGGCAACAAAATTTTCACGACATACAAAGGCGGTAAAGATTTAAAATTTGCCAATGGTGAAAATCTGCCGAATATGGAGTTGAAATTTGAATCTGAAATTGGAGAAAATACAGCAGAACTTGAAAAATTACGCAAAAAATATCAAGGCACAGACAAATGGCTGAAAGCTCCTAACGGCGAAAATACAAACTTGACAGAAAAACAATGGCTTACGGTTAGAACAAAAGCATTTAAGCGTTGGTTTGGAGATTGGGAGAACGACCGAGCAAATTCTTCACAAGTCGTAGATGAAAACGGCGAGCCGCTTGTTGTTTATCACGGAGCGCGGAAAGCTGGATTTTCTATTTTCAACGACACGGAAGGGAAGAAACAATCTGACGCACCTGAAGGGAGTAGTTTCTTTTCAAACTCGCGTGAACTTGCACAAAGTTATTCAGGAACAGCAGATTTTGTCGCTAAATATGGAGAAGAAGCATTTGAAGAAAATGACGGCGGCAATTACGCTTGTTTCTTGAATATTAGAAATCCTTTTGTAGATAATTTTGAAGGTAGCGATTGGCAAGGCGACGCTTATGGCAAGTTCCAAATTTTGGACGAAGACGATATACCTGTTTACAATTCAAAAGGCAGAGAACTTTTTGACAGTGAAGACGACGCTGAAGAATACGCACAAGAACTTGAATTAGAAAATTATTCAATCAATGCAGACCCGTGGATAGGGAAAAGCACAAACAGCGTTGTGAGAGAAGTAATGCAGGGAGAATATGGCGACGATTATGACGGAGTGATAATTGAAGAAGTTGTAGATTCGGGCGGAAGAATGGATATGTACGACCCTGCAACGGAATACATTATTTTTAATTCCAATCAGGTCAAGTCAGCAACAGACAATATTGGTGAGTTCAATCCATTTGATGACGACATAAGATTTTCCTATTCAGGCACAACGACTAAAAATTCTGTTGACAACGCAAGCAAAAATACTGATAATACAATCGATGGGAAGTTATTTACAAGGTATGTCGGTAAGCGACAGCAGGATTTGAAAGACAGTTTAAGTGTTGATGTTGCAGTGGCGAGACGCGAAGGTAAAAATATTGTTCGTGATGAATTGCCAACAATAAACAGATTGATTGATACTTTAAACGCAACGCCGAAAACTGACGCATACCGCATTAACCGCGAAATGTATGCAGCGCAGATTGAATTTGTAAGGAGGTATTTTGAAAATGAGTTTGGAAGAAATGCAAACAGCGTCAATGAAAATAATAGGAGTAATTCCAGCGACAGACGAGGAGCGACTTCATTTAATGACAAACTTCAACGGAATACCAAAGGAGAAAGCACAGGCACTGTTGAAAAAGTGGGAAGCACAAGAGAAACAATCTTAAATGTTGACGGTGAAAAAGACGACGCTAAAAAATTATGGCGTGAGATGTATGACGCTGAAAAAACACGGCAAGACAGAATAAATGCAAGCCACTCTGAAAATCGGAGTGGTTTTTCTATTGACGAAAAAGTTTCTGCCGCACTTGCCGACGACCCAACAAAAAAGATTTTGATAGAAAATCTTGGCGGAAAGATTGTAAACGGTAAACTTGTAGCAGACGCAAAAACAAAAGCAAAGATTGAATCACAGCTTGACAATAATGGAAAAGTAAAATATTCGGGAGTGTAAATTTTTTTGTGTAAGTGATTTTGAGACTGGCGTGCTGACGC
>CALEPR010000108.1 GCA_937910665.1 uncultured Selenomonadales bacterium | reverse complement strand
ATTTAACTTCATTTAATATTTAATTTAAATCTTATATTAAGTTAATAACAAATTTTATGGACACAACAGAAATTACAGCCTTATGGCTGTAATTTTGCTATTTTTTGTTTAACACACATTTACTCCATTTTATTTACCCTTCCCCATATATTTACCCCTCCCATATATTTACCCCTCCCCCTCTTGTGCTGATGTTAAATTTTTGTTACAATAGGGATAAATATATAGGGTGATACATGATACAAAAAGAAAAAGAAGTAACATCATACAAGTTGGCTTGTGTAATAGCAAGGGTTTTAGATGAGAAGTTGGGCAAAGATATTACTATATTGAACATCAGTAATGTATCTTCGTTTGCTGATTATTTTGTAATTTGTTCAGCACCGACTGCTACTCAAGTTCGCGCCATTGCTGATAATATTGAGGAAGAACTTGAGGAACAAGAAAATATTAAATTCGGACACAAGGAAGGTTATCACGAAGGCGAATGGATTTTGCTCGATTATGGCGATGTTGTAGCGCATATTTTCAAGACTGAAAATCGCGAATATTATGCGTTGGAAAAACTTTGGGGCGATGCGGAGATTGTCAAGTATGAAGGATAGGAAAGACAAATTAAAACCAAACACAGTTGCAAAATTAAAAGCAGTCCGCGAAAGTGATTTCGGAATTTTTCTTGACGCAGGAACCGGAAAAACTTCGGACGATATTTTGTTGCATAAAAATCAGCAGACTTCTGAAGTTAAAGTCGGCGACTTGGTGGAAGTTTTTTTATATCTCAATCCGCAAAAAAAATTAACCGCGAGCATGAAAGTTCCAAAAATGAAAGTCGGACAAATTGCGCGGCTGAAAGTTATAAATAAGTCAGCGGAAGGAATTTTTCTCGACGTTGGAGCGGAGCGCGGAATTTTTATGCCTTTTGCCGAAATGATTGGTCGTCCGCAAGTCGGCGACATTGTCTGGGCAAAACTTTACATTGATAAGTCAGGCAGACTTGCAACTTCAATGAAAGTTTCCGACGAAATTCGCCGCGCCTCTCAACCTGCAAAAAATCTTCGTCGCGGCGACAAAGTGAAAGGTTCCATCTACAACATCACCGAAGCCGGAGCTTTTATGTTCAGCGAAGAAAAATTTATTGTCTTTATCGCGCAAAAAGAAATTTCGCGCCTTTTGAAGTGTGGAGAAATTGTCGAGGCGCGAATTACTTTTATTCGCGAGGACGGCAGATTAAATGCGTCGCTGATTCAGCAAAAAGAAATTGCTCAACATACCGACGCAAAAAAAATTTTAAAATTTCTGCGCGAAAATAAAGATATAAATTTGTCCGACAAAACAGATCCGAAAAAAATTTACGCACTGTTTCACATCAGCAAGGCAGCTTTTAAACGTGCGATCGGTCATCTGCTGAAAAAAAAATTGATTCAAAAAACTGCTGTAGGCTTCAAAGTCCGCGATTAAAAAAATTTTTTCTGTTTGCGTCACCTTGAAACTTTTGGAGCAATCGAATTCAGTTTATTATTTTCTGAAAAATTTTATCAGAAAAATAATTTTCAAAACTGCAGAATTTGTCAAAAAAATATTGTAATCGCTTGAAGGAGAAAATGTTTGTTGCGTCGAAGTTGTCCGAAAATTTTGTAACAATTTTTTTTGAGGAGGTCACAGTTATGGCATTTCCAAAAGGATTTTTGTGGGGCGGAGCAGTTGCTGCTCATCAACTTGAAGGCGGTTGGCAGGAAGGCGGCAAAGGCGTGAGCGTCGCCGACGTTATGACTGCAGGAGCGCATGGAGTTCCGCGCAGAATTACCGACACAGTTCTTGAGGGCGAAAATTATCCCAATCATGACGCGATTGACTTTTATCATCGTTACAAAGAAGATATTGCGCTTCTCGGCGAAATGGGATTTAAATGTTTCAGAACTTCGATCGCTTGGACAAGAATTTTCCCGAACGGCGACGATGCCGAACCGAACGAAGCCGGTCTGAAATTTTATGATGATCTTTTCGACACAATGCATCAACATGGAATTGAACCTGTCGTAACTTTGTGCCATTTTGAATTGCCGCTGAACATTGCAAAAAAATATGGCGGTTTCCGTGACAGACGCGTTGTCGATATGTTTGTTAAATTCGCGACGACTTGTTTTGAACGCTACAAAGATAAAGTTACCTACTGGATGACTTTCAACGAAATTAACAATCAGCGCAATGTTAAAAATCCTTTCTTCGCGTTCACAAATTCTGGCGTAACTTATCAGGAAGGCGAGGACAGACATCAAGTTTTGTATCAAGTCGCACACCATGAACTTGTTGCTTCAGCTTTGGCAGTCATCGAAGGACACAAGATCAATCCCAATTTCAAAATCGGTTGTATGCTTGCAATGGCTCCCAGTTATCCTGAAACTTGCAGACCTGAAGATCAAATGATGGCACTCAAAGACATGGACGAATCTTACTACTTCGGTGACGTGCAGGCTCGCGGACATTATCCCAGCTTTGTTAAAAAACTTTGGGAGCGCAAAGGTTACAAAATTAAAATGGAACCGGGCGACGAGGCAATTTTGGCGGCGGGAACTGTCGACTATTTCAGTTTCAGCTACTACATGAGTTATGTTTTGTCTGCAGATGAAAATTCGCCCAACAAAGTCAAAGATGAATTTGTTCCCGGCGTGAAGAATCCTTTCATCAAAACTACTGACTGGGGCTGGGCGATTGATCCTGTCGGCTTGCGTTATATGCTCAATGTTTTGCAGGAGCGTTATGAACTTCCGCTGATGATTTCAGAAAATGGAATTGGACTGCACGAAGAACCCGACGCGGAAGGAAAAATTAACGACGTGGCGAGAATTGATTATTTCAGAGCGCACATTCAGGAAATGAAAAAAGCTGTCGAGGAGGACGGCGTTAATTTGTTCGCTTATTGTCCTTGGGGCCCGATCGATTTGGTTTCTGCAGGCACAGGCGAAATGGAAAAACGCTATGGTTTTATCTACGTCGACAAAAATAACAAAGGCGAGGGAACTTTGAATCGCAGTCGCAAAAATTCTTTCTTCTGGTATCAGAAAGTTATCAAATCTAACGGCGAAGATCTTGCGTAAAAAAATTTTTTCATCGACTAAATAAAAAAATTTTTTCCTGTCAAAAAAAACTTTGGCAGGAAATTTTTTTTAAACTTTTGGCAGAAAAATTTTTTTACTTGGACGCTCTGTAAATTAAAAATGATCCGAAAATCAATCCGATAATGTTCGGTATCCAGACCGCGAACATAGGTTCAACTGCCCCGCCTCGCGCCAAAGCATTTGACAAAGTCATGATTGAGTAGTAGATAAAAATTATTATGACCGACATAGCGAAACCCATTGACGAAGAATTTCTTGTCGGCTGAAGTCCGAGCGGCACTCCGATCAAAGCAAATATCAAACTTGCCATAGGAACAGAAACGCGCTGATAAAGTTCTGTTTCAAGTTTCGCGGTGTTGACGTACTGAGTTTTCATGATTTGTATCTGCGCCTTTAATTCAGACATGGTGAGTTCTTCAGGCTTTTTTTGTTCGCGGACAATTTGTCTTGGATTTGCTTTGACAGGAAGAATTTGTTTGTCGAAGCGCAAAGTATGTGTGCGTTCGTCGTCAGAGATGTCGTAAATCATTCCTTCATGCATGATCCACTGATCATTTTTCCACTCGGCATAATTTGCATTTTCGACGTGGGAAACTTTTCCGGTTTCCTCGTCAAACTCCTGCATTGTGACATTTTGGAGAGTTTCGTCACTGGCTCGATATTCTCGCGCATAAATCAACCGCTGAATTTTGTCGCCGACAATTTCTTTGACAATGATATGATCCTGCGATTTCATTTCGGTGTTGCCTTCAATTTCGTAGTAAAAAACATCGTTGCCTGCAGAGTTCGCCCAAGGCACAACGTGTTCGTTAAAAAGAATCGCCAAACCGCTGACAATCAAACCGAGCAAAATTGCCGGTGCAGCAATTCTTCCGAAACTTATTCCGCAGGACTTCATTGCGGTAATTTCACTGGAGGCGGAAAGTCTGCCGAAAGTTAAAAGCGTCGCCAAAAGCATCGACATTGGAAAGGTCCACATGACAATTCCCGGCAAACCGTAAATAAAAATTTTCACGACGCTTGAAAAACTTGCTCCATAGTCCGTGATGTATCTTGCAATTTTAAAAAGCGTTCCCGAGCCGATAAAAACTGCGCTGAAGGCGCAAATTCCAAAAATCGCCGAGAAAAAAACTTCCCTGAAAATATATTTGTCCAAAATTCTGATGTGCAAGAAAAATTTCCTCCTCAAAAAATTTTCTAAAAATTTTTCAAACTAAATTGTTGGAATGACTCCTTCATGCGCCAGAAACCACATAATCGGATCTAAAACTCTGTGCGGGCGAACTTTTGCCAAACGCTTTTGTTGATCGGGAGGATTTCCGAAACTCGACACGCCGAACACGCGAACATTTTTAAAATTTGCATCGATTGCATCGAGAAAAGCAGTTTCTCCTTGCCGAGCCAACCAGTCGCGAATTTCCAAATCAACCATCGCGCTGTCCGCTTCGACAAAGCCACGCATTTTTGCGTGTGGACTTTCTTTCAAAATTGTCGAACTTGCTCCGAAACCTCCCTGCATTTCCCGCAGAGCATCCAACTTTGTCAAAACAACTGCGGCGTTCGCCTCAATCCTTTTTCCGGGATTTATATTGCTGCTCTGTCGAATATAATTTGCAAGAGAATTTGCCATGCTGACCATGTTGGCGGGTGCGCTTGTCTGTCTTTCAGTCGCCATAGACGCATTTAAAATATCCAAACCAATTTCTCCGCGAACACTTGCAAGCAGGAGCGGATCGAAAATTATCAAAAGCATTTGCGAACCTGAAATATATCTTGCAATAGTCGCGTCTGCCGCAGTGTAACCAATGTGTTCGCAATCCTCGCCCGCTCCGTCGTAAATTGTCAAGGCGCAGGTCGGAACTTTTTCTCCGCTTGTCGAATTGTCCAACATTGTCCAAAGTTGCGGCTTGGGAGCAATGCCGGACTTTGTGCCTTCGGGACAGTGACGAGCTTCATAAACATTTTGCTCACTGAGTTGAGCTCGCTCGGTTGTGTCGACATTCATCGCCTGAATCACCCAAGGAAGTCCGGAATATTTTAATTCATGCAACATCGTCGTCAAGTAACTTGACTTTCCCGCACCGGCGACTCCGATTGTGCAGAAACTTAAAAATTTATCGTGAAATAAAATTTGCGGGGGAATTTTTTCGCCACAATGTTTACATTCGACTTCGCGCACAGTTAAATCTTTATTTTTGCAGAAATTTCTTTTGCAGACAGGCAGACGCTTTTTTATTTTGTCCATAATCGACAGCGAAACTTCGTGCCGCCTGTCGTCGTCCGTCACACAAAAAAATCTCAAGTCAGTCAATTTTATTTTTCTTAAGCAGTGCGGACATCTCGCCACCGAACTCATCAGTTCACTTCCCTTGATAAATTTTTTCTATGCGTAATTAAACCTTGTTATTTTGTGACTGTCAAGTTTTTCTGTCAAATAAAAATTTTGTCGGAGTATTTTTTTGTGTTATAATGAAAAAAATTTTTACAGGAGTGATGAAATTGTTGAAAGGCAGAGATTTACTTTCAATCCACGAACTCAGCGTTGACGAAGTTCATGAAATAATTGAATGTGCGGCAAAATTAAAAGCGATGCAAAAGGCGGGAGTTCCTCACAGAATTTTGGAAGGAAAGACTCTCGGAATGATTTTTGAAAAATCTTCGACGCGCACGAGAGTTTCTTTTGAAGTTGGAATTTTTCAACTCGGCGGTACAGGACTTTTTTTGTCGAGCAAAGATTTACAACTTGGACGCGGCGAACCGATTAAGGATACTGCGCGAGTTTTGTCGAGGTATCTGGACGGAATTATGATTCGAACTTTCGGTCATGAAAGGATTGTAGAACTTGCAAAATATGCCGATATTCCTGTCATCAACGGCTTGAGCGATTTACTTCACCCTTGCCAAGTTTTGACGGATTTACTGACAATTCGCGAACATAAAGGCAAAAATTTTCGCGCACTGAAAATGGCTTACGTCGGGGATGGAAATAATATGACAAATTCTTATCTCTACGGCGCGGCGAAGGTCGGAATGAATTTAACTGTCGCGACTCCGAAAGATTATAAACCTAATGCGGAAGTTTTTGAAAATGCAATTTCAGACGCTGAGGAAACCGGAGCAGAATTAACTTGGACAGAAAATCCTGTCGACGCTGTGAAAGACGCAGATATTATTGCAACTGATACTTGGGCGAGCATGGGACAGGAAGCCGAGCACGACGAGCGCAAAAAAATTTTCGCGCCCTACCAAGTGAATGGTGAACTTTTGAAAAATGCAAGCAAAAATGCAATCGTCCTCCATTGTCTGCCCGCTTATCGCGGAGAAGAAATTACCGATGAAGTTTTTGAAAATAATGCGCACGTCATCTTTGACGAAGCAGAAAACAGACTTCACACGCAAAAAGCAATTATGGCTTTGACTATGGCTGACTGAATCGAAAAAAAATTTTTTTTGGGAGTGATAATTTTGAGAGAACCCGAGCCGCACACTTTATTGACTGAAAATCTTGGAACAGACAGAGCGATAATCATGGGCGATCCCGCCCGCGCAGATATTGCCGCAGGAATGTTGGAAGATGCGGAACTTTTGAATTTCAATCGCGAGTACAAAAGTTTTTTGGGATTTTATCGCGGCAAAAAAATTTTGGTTATGTCAACGGGAATTGGTGCGCCGTCGGCAGGAATTGGCGTTGAAGAATTGCATAACGTCGGCGTGAAATATGTCGTTCGCGTCGGCTCGGCGGGAGCTATGCAAAAAGGAATTGAAATTGGCAAATTGATAATTGCCGAAGGCGCAGTTCGAGACGACGGACTTTCAAAAAAATATGTGCCTGAAATTTATCCTGCAGTTCCTTCGCACAAACTTTTAACTTTGGCGAAAAAATATGCGCCCGATGCGGTTTATGGAATTATTCGCTCGCACGACGGATTTTACATGGACGACAATGCGGAAACAGAAAAATTTTGGTCTGAAAAAGGAATTGTCGGTGCGGACATGGAGTCGGGAATTTTAATGATAATTGGTCGGCAACGCGGAATGGAAACGCTTTCAATTTTGAATAATGTAGTTCTGTATGAAGGAGATTTGGCGGAAGGCGTGAACGATTTAAATCAAGGAAAAAATTTAGCGGCTGAAGGCGAAATAAAATCTTTGGAAGTCGCGCTGAAAATTCTATCTGATGAGGAAGTGAAATAATTATGGAACCTAGCTGGATTTATAATCAGCTTTTCACGAACTGGAAAAGATTTGAAGTAATTTACATCTGCGGACTTCTTTTGTTGCAGTTGATTGTCTATGCGATTGAGCCGGACAGTCCTATTGGAATGATCTCGGGAGTTGCCGGAGTAATTTCTCTTGTCTTGGCGATGAAGGGACGCAGGATTTGTTTTTTCTTCGGAATAATTCAGTGTTTGGCGATGAGTTATATTGCTTGGATAAGTCATGCGTACGGTTCTTTCGCGATGGATATTGTCTATGTAATTTCTCAACCGATCGGTTGGTTTATGTGGGGCAGAGATCAGGCGACAAAATCTTTTGAAAAAAGTACTCGCTACAAAATTTTTGCCGGCGCATTTGCGGCTTGGATAATTGGCTGGATAGTTTTGTCAAATCTTGAAGGCCAACTTCCTTACCTCGATTCAATGAACTTGGTCGTCAGTATGATCGCGCAACTTTTGTATATTCTGAAGTATCAGGAAAATTGGTCGCTGTGGATTGTCGTGAACATCGCGAATTTAATTTTCTGGTCTGTCTTAACTTTCCAGATGATGAGCGGAGCAAATGAAATTGGTTCGATGGGAGCGAACTTGTCACAAGTTGCGTTGCAGGCGGCGTTACTTTTCAACTCAATTTATGCAAATAAAGTTTGGGCAAGCGGCGAAGCGGACAACGAAGGTGGAGCAGGTCAGTAAAAAATTTTTTCTACTTCGCTGTAAAAATTTTCGACAAAACTTTTCGTGTCGGTCAACTTATCGACGCGAATTTTTTTTGCTAAATTTTTTAAATTGTCTCCTTGCGAAAGTTCGACAGCTTTTTTAACATAATCGTCGGCGTTCGTGACAATCAATTCGTCAACTTCGGCAAGGTGAATCATCTCCGCACCAAGTCGGCTGTGATGCATTTCTCCGCACAAATTTAAAACCGGCACATTGAAATATAGAGCAAGTGCGGTCATCAGTCCGCCGGTGTAGGGAAAAGTATCCAGAATCAAATCAATTTTGGAATAGTCGGCAAAAAAATTATCCTCGCCGCAGAAAATTTCCACACGCTCGGCAGGAATTTTTTTTGCGGAAATTTTTTCAGTCAAAAAATTTTTTCGACTTTCGAGCGGAGTTGTGTCGCGGAAAATTATTTTTGAATTTGGAACTTGTTCAAGAATTTTTTCCACGCAGTTCAAATATTCGTCACTAATCTTCATAAAATTATTCAAAGTGCCGAATGTCAAATCAGGAGTGCGGAGGGAGGAGTTAGGAATTTTATTTTCATCTTTCCATCTTTTCATCTTTTCACTCGGCAGGAAGGCGAAAGCGTTTTCAAGTTCAAAAATTTTTTCGGAAAAAAATTCTTCGTTGCCGGAAATTAAAAATCTGTCCGTCAAAAAGTAATCAATAAAATCTGTCCCGGTCGTGTCGAAGTAGCCGATGCCTGAAATTTGAACTCGCGCAGGTCGATAAGATAAAATTTGCAACGCCGTCCCGCCGTCCGTGTGTCCTCCCAAGTCGAACAAAATATCTGTACCTTCAGCTTGAATTTTTTCGGCGGCTTCGGCAAAACTGACCTCGCTGATGTCAAAAAATTTATCGACGCTGCTCATAATTTTTTTTGTAAAGTTATCTTCGTCGCTTGACAAACTCCACGCCGTGACAAAAAATTTTTCGCGATTGTAACTTGTCAACAAACTTTCATAAAATCGCGCACTTGACGAGTCCAAAAAATGCGGCGCGATAAAGGCGACAGAAATTTTTTCAGACTGAAAATTTTTTTGCGGCAAAATTTCTGCATCGCGATAAAGACTGTTATAAACTTTCGCGGCGGCAAACAAAATTTCTGAATTAACCTGCGGCAGATAGTGCAGGGCAAAAAGATAATTTGAAAAGTGCGTGCGCTGACTTCTCAAAATTTCATCAGTCTTCGCCGCATTGAAATATGCCTGCGCCGAGCCTTGTGCGTCTGCCAAGTCATGAAAAGCCAAGCCGATAAGTTCATGAATTTTCCATTCGTCCGAAAAAGTTTCCTCATACAAAATTTTTTTCAAAATCTCCAAAGCGTCTTTAGGTTTTCCCTGCGCGAGAAATTTTTTTGCCTGTTCAAAAAGTTTTTCCATTTTCAATCTCCATTCAAAAAATTTGATTGAAAAAATTTTTTCTTGACGCGACAAAATTTTCCTGCAAAAAGTATTTTAAAACAATATTATAATTTGCTATAATCACGGCAAAGTTGCAGAAAAAATTTTTTGAAAGGAAAAAGACATGGACGACAAAATTTTTACCGACCACAGACTTCTTGACGATTTGTTCGAGGCGTTCATTTTAATTAGTCGCGGCGAATATGTTTCGCTCTATGATGTGCGGAATCAGTTGACGCGATATAGTCCCGCCGCCGCCGACCTGTTTGGTTTTCCTGAATACATTCCTTATGGAGCTTACAACTGGGCTGACTATGTTCATCCGGAAGATCGTCGCCGCTATGAAAATGTTATGAAGTCGTTGATTGAAGGAAAATCTCTCGGTTATGACATAAGTTACCGCGTGAAGTTGAAAGATGGCAGTTACATTTTCACAAAAAATATTGGTGCGGTGATTCGTGACGAAGAAGGAAATCCGATGTTCATTGGCGGAATTATGATTAACGAAGGTCTGACAGAGACAACTGACCCGATAACTGTCTTGAGAAATCAGTATGGCTTCTTCCAAGATATTTCTGCCGCCATCGAGTTGAAAAAAAATTGCGTGATACTTTTGATTGGCATCAGCAAGATGAGCATCATCAATGACGAACACGGCTACGGTTACGGCAATAAAGTTTTGCAACAATTTGCTTGGTATCTTCAAGAAAATTTTGGAATGGACGGAACAGTTTATCGTCTCGACGGCGCGAAGTTTGCTTTTGTAACTGAATCTGTTTCCGCTCAGGAAATGTCTGTGCGTTATGAAAAAATGCGTCGCTCTCTTCTCGGAGGTCTCCCGATAGATAATTTCAGGCAAGTTTTAGTTTTGAATGCGGGAATGATTTTTTATGAAGGTAGCGAAGTCGATGAGAGAACTATCTTTGCATGTTTGAATCGCGCTTTCCATGATTCTAAAATGCGTAAAAATGGAAAACTGGTTAATTACAACGGCGTGACCGATGCTCGAAAATCTTTGGAGATGATTAACGAAATCAGAAATTGTGTCGTCATGGACTGCGAAGGATTTTCTCTGCGCTATCAGCCGATTGTTTCCGGCGACGACGAAAAAATTATTTCTGCCGAAGCGTTGCTCTGTTGGCACAGCGATAAATTTGGTGACGTTACTCCCGACGCTTATATTCCGGTTCTGGAAAGAGATTTTTTATTTGAGGAACTCGGCTACTGGATTTTTATTCAGTCGATGAAGGACGGCGCACTTTGTTTAGAAAAAAATCCTGACTTCGTTGTCAATGTCAATGTTTCTCCCGCGCAGTTGACGGACGACTTTTTGGTTGATGAACTTGTAAAAATTTCCAAGTTGGTCGGTTTTCCTCTGAAAAATCTTTGTTTGGAAATTACTGCGAGTTGCAGACAGCTTGAGCCGGAGATTTTGAAAAAAGTTATTTCTCAGCTGAAAGAAAAAGGCGTACAATGTTTGTTGGATGATTTTGGTTCAGGAGTTGCGTCGCTGGAATTTTTGCAAGACCTTTCTCCGAACTACATTAAACCTGAGCGAAAATATGTAATCGACATTGACAGGGAAAAAAGTCACCTGCAAATTATTCGGCACTTAACAAATTTGGCTGTCGAACTCGGTTCAAATGTTTGCGTGAAAGGAATTGCCAACAAAGAAATTAGAGACCTCGTGCGCGAACTTCCCGTGAAAGCATTGCAAGGTTATTATTATTCTGGTCCCGTACCGCTTGAAACTTTGCTGGAGAAGTTAGACATTGGTCGATAGTTTTTAGTCACAAAGATTTTAGTTTTTAGATTTTTATTGACGACTAACGACTAATACTTGAAAGGAAAAATTTTTATGGATGGACTAAGAAACGGACAAAACAGATATGAAATTATTAGCAAGAAAGGAACTCTGTTGGCGGCGATAATTTTGTTGCCGCTGATAATTGCACTTGCTTTTATAATTTTTTATTTCTATCTTTCCGACGCTTTCAAACCAATTCCAAAAGTTGAACTGGAGGCGGAAAATAAATTTCAAAAAACTTTGCACGTCGTCACGGACGAAGATTACGCGCCGTACTCCTTCATTGATGAGGACGGAAGTTATCAAGGTCTTGATGTCGAGTTGATGAATGAAATTGCAAACAGGATGCAGATGAATTTAGATTTGAAATTGATGAATTGGAATGACGCAAACAAAACTTTCATGGACGGCGACGCTGACATAATTATGAACATGGAATCTGATTTGATTGTCGGAAATCCAAATATGCTTGCGACGCTCCCGACTACTGAAAAGCAATATGTAGTTTACGGCAAAAAAAATGTAACCGCCGTTGCAGATTTGTATGGTCGGCGAGTTGCGTCTTTGCATCGTGTGCCCGGTCTTGGTCTTGACGATGAAATAACTTATTTAAATTCTTACGAAACAATTTTTGAAGATTTAAAAAATGGCGAATATGAATTTGCAATTTGTCCGATTCAGGTCGGCAACGCTTTTCTTGAAAAGTTTGATATGGATGATTTTTTCCCAAGCTACGCAGTCACTCACGTTTATGGTTCGCTGGTTATGCATCCGACAGATACTTTGCTCCGCGTCAGATTGAATGCAGTTTTGATTCAAATGCAGCAGGAAGGTCGACTCGACGAACTTCACAAAAAATGGATTAGCTATCACTACGAAAATATGACTTTGACTGAAATGGTTGAAAGTCGTCCTTGGCTTGTCGCGATGATTTTAGGTTCAACTTTGTTCGCTGTTCTCCTGATTACCGTGATGATTTTTCAATTTCGATATTCACGAGCCAGAGAAATTTACACAAAAAATCTGCAGGAAAATTTTGCGACTATCGACAGCCAACAAAAAGAACTTCAAGCAAAACAAATTGAACTTATCGCCGCGAAGGAAAAAGCTGAAAATTCCAGCAAGGCAAAGACAACTTTTCTTTTCAATATGTCTCACGATATTAGAACGCCGATGAACGCGATAATTGGTTACATTGAACTTTCAAAACAACTTCACAAAATTTGCGAGACCTGCACACGTCCTCATTGCCCCGACGAAGTTCCAAGCAAGTTATATAACTTCCTGAAAAAAATTGAAGCGTCGAGCAAACATTTGCTTGCGCTGATAAATGACGTCCTTGAAATGTCCAGGATCGAGAGCGGAAAAATGGAGTTGGAAGAAAATTCCGCCGACATTTGCAAAATTTTTTCCGATGTCCACGATATGTTTGCAACCCAGATGAACACAAAAAATATTTCTTTCAGCGTCGATACTTCTCAGGTCAAAAATAAATTTGTTATTTGCGACGAAAACAGATTTAATCGCGTCCTTTTAAATTTAATCAGCAACGCTTACAAATTTACTCCGAGCGGCGGAAAAATTTCTGTCACTCTGCAGGAGATTGATAGTAACTGCCAATCTACAAATCTGCCAATCGATCAATCTACCTATGAAATTAAAGTCAAAGACACCGGAATTGGAATGACGAAAGAATTTGCCGAAAAAGTTTTTGAAGCGTTTGAGCGCGAGCGGACTTCTACAGTCAGCGGAATTCAAGGCACAGGATTGGGAATGGCAATTACAAAAAGTATTGTCGACTTGATGAACGGAAATATTTCTGTCGAGACTGCGCCGGGCGAAGGAACAGAATTTACTGTCAATGTCACTTTGAAACTTGCGGAAGAAAAAATTTCTGAAACTGAGCAAGAAAATATTTCGGCAAGTGCGATGGATTTCACTCAGAAAAAACTTTTGCTTGTCGATGACATTGAAGTTAATCGAGAAATTGCAAAAATGCTTTTGGAAGGCAACGGATTTACAGTTGACACGGCGGCGAATGGTCAAGAGGCTGTAGAAAAAGTTGCCGCATCGAAAGTCGGAGATTACGACGCAGTTTTGATGGATATTCAAATGCCAATCATGGATGGTTACGAGGCGACAAAAAAAATTCGCGCTCTGAAAAATAAAAAACTTGCCGCGATACCAATTTTGGCGATGACTGCAAATGCTTTTTCGGAAGATGTTCAGGCGGCGAAGGACGCAGGAATGAACGGACATATTGCCAAGCCGATTGACATTCCGCAGATGATGCAAACTTTAGCAGAAATTTTGAAATAATTTTCTTGAGGAGGAAATAAAATGCTTGCTTTAAGACAAGAGGCTTTACAGCTTGTAAATGAACTGCCGGAAAGTTTGCTGGCAGAAGTTGTGCAAAATCTGCGCGACTTGAAAAATAAATTTGCTGACAAAAATAAAATTGTCAAAAAAAAATCAGCAGCCGACTACACTTTTGAGGAAAAAATTGCTTTCCTTAACGAACACCTGGAAGATGATCCCAAAAAAGCGGCGGCATTTGCTCGGCTTGAAGAATGGCGGCAAAAAAACAGGGATATTTTGAAATCTATTAACGCGGAACAGGAAAGGTGTGAAGCAATGAATGAAAAGTATGGCCTTGCTTATTGACACAAATGTTGTTCTGGACTATCTTTTGGAACGCGAACCTCAGTACGAACATTCAGAACCTGTGTTAAATTTTTGTCGTACTTCGCTGATAAAGGGTTATGTTGCGTTTCATACTTTGCCTTCAATTTGGTATATCATGAGAAAATATGCAATTCCCAATCGTCGGGAAGCTTTGTTGGAAATTACATATTTTCTCACCGTTGTAAGTGCGCCACATGAAAAAGTTATTGACGCAATTAAACAGGAAAATTTTTCTGACTTCGAGGACTGCTTGCAAGAAAAATGTGCCGAAGAAATTAACGCCGACTACATTGTTACAAATAATGTCAAAAATTTTTCAGCGTCAAAAATTCCTGCACTTTCTCCGCGCGAAATTTTGGAAACAATTTTTGAAATTAAATTTAATGAACTGAACAATTTATAAAAAAATTTTGTCGAGAAAAAGTTATGGACAAAAAAAATTTTACACACTTGCACGTCCACACAGAATACAGTTTGTTGGACGGCGCGGCGAGGATTAAAGATTTAATCGCGCAGGCAAAAAATTTACAAATGACTTCGCTGGCGATAACAGATCACGGTTCAATGTATGGAGTGATTGATTTTTATAAAACTGCGCTGAAAAATAATATCAAGCCAATTATCGGCTGTGAGGTTTATCTTGCGCCGACTTCCAGGTTCAACAAAACTGAAGTGGACGGCGTAAAATATTTTCATCTTGTCTTGTTGGCGGAGAACAATGAAGGTTACAAAAATTTAGTCAAACTTGTTTCTGCCGCCGCGACTGAAGGATTTTATTACAAGCCGCGAATTGATAAAGAACTTCTGAAAAAATATCACGAAGGTTTAATTGCTCTGTCTGCCTGTACGCTTGGAGAAATTCCTCACGCAATTTTGCAAAATGATTTTTCTCGCGCCGAAGAACTTGCGAAAGAATATGTTGAAATTTTTGGTCGCGAAAATTTTTTTCTGGAAATTCAGAATCACGGTTTGGAAGATGAAGAAATTGTTCGCGCAGGTCTGAAAAAAATTTCGCAGGATTTAAAAATAAATTTGGTTGCGACGAACGACTTGCACTATGTAAAAAGAACCGACAGCGAAGTTCACGACATTTTGCTTTGCATACAGATGAACAAAACTATTTCCGACAAAAAGCGTCTGCGTTTCAATTCCGACGACTACTATTTAAAATCTGCGGAGGAAATGCAAAAACTTTTTGAAGATTTTCCCGACGCTTTGGAAAATACAAATAAAATTGCTGAGCGTTGCAATGTGACTTTTGAATTTGGAAAACTTCAACTGCCTGAATATCCGCTGCCTGAAAATTATTCCGACGAAGAAAAATTTTTGCGCGACTTGTGTTACAAAAAAATTTCCGAACGCTTTGAAGTTGTCACGGAAGAAATTAAATCGCGTTTGGAATATGAACTGAAAATTATTCATGAGATGGGTTACGACGGATATTTTTTAATTGTCTGGGATTTTATAAACTTTGCGAGAAAAAATAAAATTCCTGTCGGACCCGGTCGCGGCTCGGCGGCAGGAAGTATTGTCGCATACATTTTGCAAATTACAAATTTAAATCCTCTCGAATACAATTTGCTTTTTGAAAGATTTTTAAATCCTGAGCGAGTTTCGATGCCCGACATTGACATAGATTTTTGTTTTGTTCGCCGCGAAGAAGTTATTGACTATGTAAAAAATTTTTATGGCGAAGACAAAGTTGCACAGATTGCGACTTTTGGAACTTTGGCGGCAAAGGCGGCTATTCGTGACGTGGTGAGAGTTTTGGATATTCCCTACTCGACAGGTTCAGAAATTATTGATTTGATTCCTGCCGAACTGAATATCACTTTGTCGGACGCACTGAAAAAATCAAAAAGTCTTCGCGCAGAATATGAAAGTAATTCCACAGTTCAGAAAATTATTGACTTCGCGATGAAGTTGGAAGGTATTCCGCGAAATTTTTCCACTCATGCGGCAGGAATTGTTATTTCAAAATTTCCGCTGACAGATTTTATCCCTGTTCAAATTTCAAACAATATGCTTGTCACTCAGTATGACAAAGACAAGATTGAGGAACTCGGTTTACTGAAAATGGATTTTCTCGGCTTGAGAACTTTGACAATAATTGATGAGGCTGTGGCGAACATAAAAAAAAGTCGCGGCATTGATTTAGACATTGAAAAAATTCCTCTGCGCGACGAACCGACCGCAAAACTTTTGAGAGCCGGAAAAACTTCTGCAGTCTTTCAAATGGAGTCGCAGGGAATGATAAATTTAATTCGCCGCCTGCGTCCTGAAAATTTTTTTGATTTAATTCCGACAGTTGCACTTTACAGACCGGGACCACTCGGCAGCGGAATGGTTGAAGACTTTATTAAAATGAGGAATGAGGAAAGAGGAATTAGGAATGAAAAAAATAATTCCTCTTTGAAGTATTTGCATCCAAAACTTGAACCGATCTTGAAAGAAACTTTCGGCGTGATTTTGTATCAAGAACAAGTTATGCAAATTGTTCAGGTTTTGGCAGGATTTACTCTCGGACAAGCAGATATTTTGCGTCGAGCGATGGGAAAGAAAAAACCTGAACTGCTGAAAGCGCAGAAAGAAAATTTTTTGAAAGGTTGCGAGGAAAATAAAATTGACTCGGCGACTGCGAAAAAAATTTTTGAACTGTTGGAACATTTTGCTGACTATGGTTTCAATAAATCTCACTCGGCAGCTTATGCTTTGATTGCTTGGCAGACGGCTTACTTGAAGGCACACTTTCCTGCGGAATATATGGCGGCGATGATGTCGAGCGTCATGGACAACGACAAAGTTTCAATTTACGCAGAAATGACGCGCAATCTTGGCATTGAAGTTCTGCAACCTGACATAAATTTAAGCGGAGTGCATTTTCAGGTAGAAATTAGGAAGGAGGAATTAGGAATTGAAAATACAGCTCCTCACTCCTCACTCCTAACTCCTAATTCTCCTAAAATCCGCTTTGCTTTGTCTGCGATTCGGAACGTTGGAGAAGTTGCGATTAGTCGAGTGGTGGAAATTCGAGAGCGCGACGGAAAATTTAAATCGCTTGTAGATTTTTGTCGGCGCATCAATCTGAATGATTTTACAAAACGCGCGATGGAAAATTTAATTAAATCCGGTTGTTTCGATTCAATTTCAAAACGTCGAACTGCTCTGCTTGAGTCGCTGAATGATGCTTTTCACGAAGGTCGTAAAAGTCAATGCGACATGAAAAGCGGACAAGTCGGACTTTTCGGCGAAGAGGAACAGGAAAGTAATTTTGAATTGCCATTGATTCCCGAGCGTCCTAAAAATGAAATTCTTGCTTGGGAGAAAGAAGCTCTCGGTTTTTATCTTTCAGGTCATCCGCTCGACGCATACGCAGACAAAATTAAAAACTTAATCAGCCTGAAAAAAATTAAAAATAAAAATTTTGAAACCGGCAAGCGCGTAAAAGTCGGCGGCATAATTTCCGAGACGAAAAGATTTACAACCAAGCGCGGTGATATGATGGCTTTTGCGACGCTGGAAGATTTTTCGGACAGCTTGAAAATTACAATTTTTCCTGCAGTTTTTCAGACCTGTATGAATTCGATTTTGCCTGAAGAAATTATCGTCGTCAGCGGCAAGGTGGAAACTTCCGGCGACAGTGTTCAAATTTTGGCAGACAAAATTGTCGGCGTGGAAGATTATCAGCCTGATTTTTATTTGACAATTTCCGCGCAGTTTGAAAATTCCGAGACTTATGATAAACTGTTGGAAATTTTTGAAACTCGCAAAGGCGACAGCACAATTTTTTTGCAGAGGTTCGGCAAGTGGAAAAAACTCACCGACAAAAAAATTTCTGACAGCGAACAACTTCGCGCGGAATTAAAAAATTTGCTCGGTGCAGAGAATGTAAAAATTTATTGAGGTTATGGAATTGAAAAAATTTTTTGGACTGGCGGCGGGAATAATTTTTTTTGCAACTTTTTCGCTCGCGCAGGCGGAACATTTTATCGACGGCAATGCGGCGACGAGCGAGGCGCAAATTTCAAATCCCGAAACGGATCTGACTTCGGCGAACTCCGGAATAAATCCCGGCTACTCGATGACGAGATTAAATAATCCAAGACCGATTGCGGCGGGCGACGCTCTTCCTCAAGTCACGGCGACTTCCGCAATAGTTATGGAAGTTTCCACCGGCAGAATAATTTATCAGCGCAACGCCTATCAAAAAATGTTTCCAGCAAGCACTACAAAAATTATGACGCTGATTTTGGCTCTCGAGTACGGCGGCTTGGATGAAATTGTTACAGTCGGTCCAAATGCTTTCGGCGTGGAAGGTTCCAGTTTGTATCTTGAACTGAATGACAAAATGCCGCTCGGAGAACTTTTGGAAGGAATGATTTTACTTTCAGGAAACGATGCAGCGACGGCGGTGGCTGAACACTGCGGAGGAACTGTCCAAAATTTTGCAAATCAGATGAATATTCGCGCTCGACAACTAGGAGCGACGAACACAAATTTTACAAATCCTCACGGCTTGCCCGACGAAAATCACTACACGACGGCTCATGACTTGGCGGTTATCGCGGCTCGCGGTTTTAAACTTCAAAAATTTTCCGAGATTGTCAGTCTGCAAGAAAAAAATTTTCAGTGGCTGCACGGCGACGACAAAAAACTTGAATCGGAAAATAGAATGTTGCAACTTTATCGCGGCGCGAACGGAGTCAAGACAGGTTACACGCAAGTTGCCGGGCGTTGCTTGGTTAGTTCGGCGAAGCGCGGAGATGTTCAACTTGTCGCGGTAGTTTTGGACAGTCTTTTAATGTGGCATGATTCAGTTGCTCTGCTTGATTATGGTTTTGAAAATTTCAATCCGCGCGACGTGAAAAAAATTTCTACCAACACTGAAAAAATTCCCGACAAAAAAATTTCCGAAGTTGAAGAAGAAAAAATTTCTGACGACGGCGGCAAACAAAAATCTTTTTTCAGAATGATTTGGAAGTCGATAAAAAATTTTTTTGAAAAATATTTTGGAATCCGCCTGTAACGAACAAATTTGCAAACATTTTAGAACTGCGAATAAAAGTTCAAAGTCTGACTGAAAAAATTTTTCTCAACTCGATAAAATTTTCAATTTATTCCTTAAGAAAAATTTGGTTTTCATCGAAGGCTGTTTTGTTGCTTGATTTTTGTTTAATCGTCGGAGCGATAACAGTGATGCAATTATTGCTCACTGTTATTTTTTTTTGAATACACTTTCTGAATTTTGTCTATATGATCCAAAAATTTTTATGTATACTGGAATACAATAATTAAAAAACTTTACATAACTTTTTTGACATAGTAATATTGTTATATCAGCTGATACGGAAAAAGTATATTTAAAAATTTTAGGAGGCAGAGAAATGAATAATTTGCTTTACACAATTAAGGCGAACACGCCGAAAGAAGATATTATCAAAATGCTGAAGGAACACACAGAGATAAAATTTGTGTCGCTGGTCGGAATTGATTTGGCAGGAAACGACACCGACGAAAAAATTCCGATGAAACTTTTCTTGAAAGACATTGACGACTTTTTTGCGGGGACGGCGGTTCAAACTGACGGCAGCAGCGTTGTTTTGCCCGGTATCGCGACGCTAAACAATGCAAAAGTTGATATGCCTGTAGATTCTTCTGTCAACTGGTTTGTCGATTATAATTTTGAATACTTTGATGACGAAACAAATAAACCGGTCGGAACTTTGCGTATTCCAAGTTTTTTGATTCACGAAGGCAAGCGCGTTGACTCTCGCGCAATTTTGACAGACACTTTGTCATTTGTTAAGCGCGAACTGTTGGACATTTTCCACAACTGCGATGGAATTGACGGACTTGAAGTCAGCGGTAAAGATATTACAGACATTTGTTTTACTTCGGCGACTGAATTGGAATTCTGGGTAAAAACTCCGCTGGAAGAAGCGGCGATTGAAGAAATGAGCGCGTCACAGGTTATGCAGGAGCAGTATTGGGAGAGAACTCACGGTGCCGTTCGTTGTGCGTTGGAAAAATGCGTTGTCGAGTTGGATAAATATGATTTGAATGTTGAAATGGGACACAAGGAAGTCGGCGGCTTGAAAGCGCAGATTGATGAGAGCGGACATTTGACTCACGTTTGCGAGCAGTTGGAAATTGATTGGAAATTTGCTGACGCGATCCAAGCGGCGGACAATGAAATTTTTGTTCGGACGATTGTTAAAGAAATTTTCCGCGCGGAAGGTTTGGAAGTCAGTTTCAAAGCAAAGCCGATGATTGGACTTGCGGGAAACGGAGAACACACTCACATTGGATTGGCGGCGAAAACTTCGGACGGAAAATTGCATAATCTTTTTGCCGCGAAAAATCCTGAAGAAGATTTTATGAATGTCATCGGTTACGGCTCGATCATGGGCTTGCTGAAAAATTATGAAGTAATAAATCCTTTCGTCAGCGCGACGAATGATTCTTTGAACAGATTGAAACCGGGTTTTGAGGCTCCAATTTGTATTGTAACTTCGCTCGGACATACTCCTAAAATTCCAAGTCGTAACAGAACAATTCTTGCAGGTTTGATTCGCGATTTAAAAAATCCAATGGCGACAAGATTTGAACTGCGCGCTTGCAATCCATACACAAATACTTATTTGGTTCTTGCCGCAGTTTATTCCGCGATTCTGGACGGAATTAAATCGACGATTGATAAAACCGCTGTGGACTTGCTGACAGAACTTAGCAAAAAGGCTGGGCAGGAAGGTTTTTATCTTGAAAAAAATCGCGCCTACCGCAGTGAGGAAGATGTTTTTGAAGATTACACTGCAGAAGAACGCGACTCAATGTTTGGAGTTCCTCCCGCGACTGTCTGGGAAAATATGGAGGCGTTTGAAAAATATCCTGCAAAAGTGAAAGTCATTTCAGCAGGTGGCGCACTTCGCTCACAAATTATTAAATCTTTCAAGGAAGGTGCATTACTGCGTTGGAAAACTGAATTGATTTCTAGAATTTTGCCGGAAATGCGAAACATTGTCCGCAAGGCTCACAGAATTGAAACCGACTTCCGCACCGATCAAGATTCCTACAACTGGAACAAAATTAAAGATTGTCGCGAATATCTTGCAAAAGATTCTATCGACAAAAAATCTTTGTTCACGCGTCTGACAAAATCGTTGGAAGGCGGCGACTTTTCGACGGCATCAAAATTGCAAATTGAAATGTATGATAAAGTTGAGGAACTTAAACAGCTTTATGACGAATATGCAAAAAATATGTTCTGAATTTTAAATTTTGTCGAAGGGCGGCAAATGAAAAAATTTTTGCCGTCCAATTTTTTTAGGAGTGATGGCGTATGTGCAGAATTGGAGCAGTAAAAAGCAAAAAACCTGTTCACCCTTCCACAGCTTTAAGGTTGATGTTGCCGCAACAGGAAGGTCACGACAATTCAGGCTTTGCGATGGTTATGCAAGATTTGTCGGGAGTTTTTTCGCTGTACAAAGATAAGCCGCTTTTGTCAATGGCTTGTACAAAACAAGGTGCGCGGTTGGTTGAAGATTATATGTCGGCAAAAAATTTCGTGAAAATGGCTGAGTGGTTACCTGTACCTCACAAAAAACCGAACTTGGATATTCAAGCAATGCCTTACTACATTTTCAGAAATTATGACTATCCCGAACATTACGACGACAAAGAAAGTCGCGAGGCGTTGCTGTTGGATACCAGACTTGCTTTGCGAAAAATTTTAACTGAATCAAATCAAGGTTATGTTTATTCTTTTTGGCCCGACGTTTTGACGCTGAAAGAAATCGGCGATCCGCGCGATATTGCAACTTATTTCGGACTTTGGGACGACAATGGAACTTTGCAGGCAAAAAATATTATCGTTCAATGCCGTCAAAACACAAATTACAAAATTGTTCGATACGCGGCGCATCCTTTTTTCCTGCAAGGCTATACACTTTGCGCGAACGGCGAAAACACTTTTTACACCAAGAACAAGGAATTTCAGAAAAATTTGCATCGCGGTTACATCGGCTTTGAATCTGATTCGCAAAATTTTTTGTACACTTTGCACTATGTTTTGCATGAGTTGAAGTGGTCAATTCCTTACTACAAGCACGTTATAACGCCTTTGTCTTTTGCAGAAATTGCCGAGCGTCCCGACAAAGATATTTTGCTTTCAATTCGACAATCTCTGGCGCATTTAGAAATTAACGGCCCTAACACAATTATTGCCGGACTTCCTGACGGCAGAATGATGACTTGTTGCGATTCAAAAAAATTGCGTCCTGTAGTTGTCGGCGGCGACGATATGACTGTTGCAATTTCTTCTGAAGTTTGCGGAATAAATGAAATTCTTCCCGACAGGAATATTGAAAAAGATATTTATCCCAATGAGCGTGAAGTTGTTGTCATTGATAATAATTTGGAGGTGACGAGATGGAAACAGTAAAAGTTGCCGATATTGGCGTTAATGATTTGCAATGGAAAATTGATTATAATCCTGACCGTTGCACAATGTGCGGCAGTTGCGTTGCGTCTTGTACTTTCAAAGCAATCAAAGTTGAAGTGCAGAGAAAATCTACAACATTTTCAACTGCAAATTTGCCTGAACCTGTTCACCAACAAATTGCAATTCCTGTTATCAAACAAGTTGCCGACATTAACTGTGCTTGTCGCGGTTGCGGAATGTGTGAAAAAGTTTGTCCCAACAATGCAATTAAACCTGTAAGAAATACCGACAATCGCAGAAATTTACTTTCACGTGACGCAGGTCCAATTAAGCGCGGCGGCAGAACAAATTTAAATTCGCAACGCACTTTGGACAAAATTATTGTCGGCAGAATTTCACAAATGACTGACCCTTCGCTTGATTCGGTTCGACATACTTTTGATATTCGCTCACCGCTCGGCAGAGTTCTTTCGGCTAAAGAATTACCATTTCAAATTGAGGACGGCAAACTTGTTGCAACTAAAAAAACTCCGCCGGTTCGCTGGATATATCCGCTGATTTTTTCTGATATGTCGATTGGCGCACTTTCAACCAGAGCTTGGGAAGCGGTTGCAATGGCGGCAGCTTACCTCAATGAGCGTTGCGGACTTCCTGTAAGAATGTCGAGCGGCGAAGGCGGAATGCCTGTAAGGTTAATGGAATCTGACTACCTGAAATATTTTATAATTCAAATTGCGTCGGGACATTTCGGCTGGAACAGAATTATTAAAGCCCTGCCGAAAATGAAAACAGATCCTGCAGGAATTTTAATCAAAATCGGTCAAGGCGCAAAACCCGGCGACGGCGGTTTACTTCAAGCTGAAAAAGTTGCTCCGCACGTCCAAGCAATTCGCGGAGTTCCGAAAGCAACTTTAGCCTCTCCGCCTAATCATCAAGGACTTTACTCAATCGAAGAATCTGTTCAAAAAATGCACTTGTCGATGAATGCGGCTTTCGGTTTCAGAGTTCCTGTCGCGATTAAATGCGCCGCCTCCTCAACTTCAGTTTCGGTTTATAATAATTTGCTGAGAGATCCCTACAAAATCTGCGGAGGATTTTTTATCGACGGCATACAAGGCGGAACCGGCGCGGCGAATGAAATTTCACTCGACCACACAGGACATCCTGTAGTTTCAAAAATTCGCGACTGTTACAACGCGGCTGTCGAACAAAACGCACAGGGACAAATTCCGCTTTATGGTGGCGGCGGTATTGGAATGACAGGCAACGCGGCGGCTGACGCTTTCAAGATGATTTGCTTGGGAGCGAACGGAGTTTTTTGCGGAAAAATTTTAATTCAGCTTTTAGGTTGCGTCGGGAATGAACAAGGCAGATGCAACGCTTGCAATACCGGAAAATGTCCGACCGGAATTTGTACGCAAAATCCCAGACTTGTTAAGCGGCTCGATGTGGACAAAGGTGCGCAAAAAATTGTTGACTATGTTCTTGCCTTCGACGCTGAACTTAGAAAGTTAATGGCACCGATTGGCAACAGTTCTTTACCTGTCGGCAGAAGTGACGCGCTTGTTTCAACTGACAAAGCCATTGCCGATAAACTCGGTATCCAATACGTTTGCTAATTAGGAGTGAGGAGTGAGGAATTTTTTTCTGACTTCTGACTACTTAACAAGATAGGAGAGCTTTTCTATGCTTAAAATTGACACAATAAAAAATAATGAGCGAATGTCAACGCAAGACCTTCTGCTTAAAATTGAAGACGCTGTTAAATTTGGCGAAACTGATTTTGAAATTTCTGCAAGCGGTCAACATGATATTGGCGGACCACTTTGGCATCCTGAAGGAAAGATTTTAAAATTTCACGTCACAAACGCAGGTCAACGCGTCGGCTCAATGTGTATGCCGAATACTGAAATTTTGGTTGAAGGTTCGACTTCGGCTGATGTCGGCTGGCTTAATGCCGGAGGAATTATCACAGTAAAAGGCGATGCAGGAGATACTGCCGGACATTGTTCAAGCGGTGGAAAAATTTATATCGGCGGTCGCGCGGGTACTCGCACAGGTTCATTGATGAAACATGATCCGCTGTATGAAGAGCCTGAACTTTGGATTTTTAAAAATGTCGGAAGTTTTTCTTTTGAATTTATGGGCGGCGGTCGCGCTGTTGTCTGCGGCGTTGACAGCGAAAATTTTTCTTCAGTGCTTGGAGATCGTCCTTGCGTCGGAATGGTCGGCGGCGTTGTTTATGTTCGCGGAAAAATTTCAAGTTATCCTGCAGATATTTTGTGTCTGGAACTTGAGGACGACGATATTTCTTTTTTGAAAGGTGGCATGAATAATTTTCTAAACGCCATTGAAAAATCTGAATTTATTGCTGAACTTTCTGACTGGAAGGAATGGAAAAAACTTCGTCCGCTGACTTTTGAGGAAAAAAAGCCGCAAGTTTTACCTGACCTTGCAAGTTTCAGAAAAAATGACTGGGTGAAAGGCGGAATTTTTTCAGATGTTGCAGTTGATGATTTTGCAGTTTTAAATACAGTTAATCATGGACTTTATCGGCTGAGAGTTCCAAGCTGGGACAATTCCAAATTTTCCGCGCCGTGCCAATTCAACTGTCCGACAGGTATTCCCACGCAAAAAAGATTGGAACTTTTGCGGCAAGGAAAAATTGATGACGCTTTGAAACTTGTTTTGAAATATACTCCGTTTCCGGGTTCAGTTTGCGGAACTTTATGTCCTAATCCTTGTATGGAAGGTTGCAGTCGCGGAAAAATCGACGAACCTATAAAAATTGGCGAACTTGGTTTGAAGTCTGCTTACATTGAAGTTGAAAAGCCTACAATTTCTACAGGCAAAAAAGTTTCAATTATTGGCGGTGGCGTTGCAGGTTTGTCGGCTGCTTGGCAACTTATTCAATTTGGTCATGAAGTTACAGTTTACGACGACGCAAATTTTATTGGCGGCAAACTCGCGCAAGTTATTCCGCACTCCAGAATTTCACAAAAAATTTTGCAAGCTGAATTGAATCGAATTGAAAAACTCGGCGTAAAGTTTGTTACAGATTGCAAAGTCGATAAAAATATTTTTGAAAAAATTTGCAGTGACAGCAACGCAGTTTTAGTTTCGACCGGCGGAAACAAAGCAAGATTTTTCAACTGGGAAGGCGCGGAGAAATTAACTTTCGGCATTGAATTTTTGAAAACTATAAATCGCGGCGAAAAACCTTTTGTCGGAAAAAATGTTGTTGTTATCGGCGGCGGAAATTCCGGAATGGACGTTGCGACTTCAGCTTATGAACAAGGCGCGGAAAAAGTTGTTGTTGTCGATGTGATGAAACCTGCAGCTTTTGACAAAGAAATTCGCCGACTTGAAAATTTTGGCGGAAAAATTATTTATCCTTTCATGACAAAAAAAATTACCGACGAAGGAATTTTTGCAGACGACGGCAGATTTATTGAAGCAGATCAAGTTATTGTTTCGATTGGTGAAGAACCTGTTTTAGATTTTTTGCCTGATGATTCAAGCATAAAAAAATTTCGTGGCAGTTGGCTGATACCTGACGCAGAGAAAAAAATTTTGTCGAAAGTTTTTGTTGCAGGCGATGTGATTAAACCCGGCAGACTTACCGACGCGATTGGCGATGCAAGAAAAACTGCGCTGATGATAAATCAATTTTTGCGCGGAGAAAAAATTACTCCACTTGAAACTAAAAAAATTATTCCGCAAGAAAATTTATCCAAAAAACTTTTTGAAAAATGTCACCACTGCGAAATTCCCGACCCTTTGCAAGAACATTTGCGTTGCGTGAGTTGTGGAACTTGTCGCGATTGCAAGATGTGTTTAAATTCTTGTCCTGAAAAAGCAATTTCCAGAATTGAAAATCCCGACGGAACTTGGCAATATTTTTCCGACGAAAGTAAATGTATCGGCTGCGGAATTTGCGCCGGAGTCTGTCCTTGTGGAGTTTGGAATATTCAAGACAACGGCGAAGAAATTCAAATGTATCGCCTGTACAATGCAGGCTGAAAAAAATTTTTTTATTCAATCTGCATCGTAAGGTGTATATGAACCAAAATGCATACATTCTTTCTGAAATTGTAAAATTATTATAGACGTTGGACCATTTCTGTTTTTTGCGATAATCAGTTCGGCAAGATTATTTTTTTCAGTTTCGCGATCATAATACTCTTCGCGATAGAGAAACATGACAATATCTGCGTCCTGCTCCAAAGAACCTGACTCGCGCAGGTCGGAAAGTTGCGGACGTTTCTCCGCACGAAGTTCCACACTTCTGGAAAGTTGGCTGAGAGCAATTACAGGAACTTTTAATTCGCGTGCCAAAGATTTTAAACTTCTGGAGATATCGGAAATTTCTTGTTGCCTTGAATCGACCGTTCGACTTTCTCGACCTTGCATGAGTTGCAGATAGTCAATCAAAATTAAATCCAATCCCTGTTCATTTTTCAAACGCCGCGCCTTTGATCTCAATTCCATGGCAGAAATGCTCGGCGTGTCGTCGATAAAAATTTTTAGGTTTGATAATTTCTCAACCGAATGAACGACTTCTGAACATTCATCTTCTTCTATATCTCCATTTCGCAATTTCTGCGAATCAATTTTGCTGTGTGTGCTGAGCAATCTGTGACCAAGTTGTTCCTTGCTCATCTCCAGAGAAAAAATCGCCACAGAATTATTTTTAGTGGCAGCCTGCAAGGCAACATTCAAGGCAAAGGCAGTTTTCCCCATAGAAGGTCGAGCGGCTATCAAAATTAAATCTGACGGCTGAAAACCGTTCGTAACCGCATCTAAATCTTGAAAACCGCTCTCCACTCCTGACGGCTGTCCTTTATGCGCCATTGCGGAATTTATATTTTCAAAAGTGCGCATCAAAATCGGTGCCAAAGATTCAAAAACTGAACTTTCATTTTGCGAAGTGATTTCCAAAATTTTTTTCTCGGCATTGTCAACAATTTCTGTGATAGTTTTTTTATCTTCGAATGCTTCTTCAGAAATTTCTTCGCCTGCCGCGATCAATTTTCGCAGAGTAGATTTTTCTTTTATCTTGCGCGAATAAGATTCCGCGTAAGCCGTCGTGTAACCTGCGTCCGCCAACGCAAACAAAAGTGAATTTTCAATTTTTTTCGAGTCGTCTGAAGCTCGCACTTCCTCCAGAAGTGAAAGCGCATTGGGCGAAATTTTTTTTGCAACCAGTCTTAAAATTGCTCGGAAAACAATTCTGTGTTCCTCGCGATAAAAATCTTCCTCTTTCAAAATCGCCGTGACTGTCGGAATAACTTCGCCGTCCTTCAAAAGCATCGCAGCCAAAACAGCTTTTTCCATCTCAACAACGTTCGGTAAATTTGTATTTTTCAGCATTGAACCACCACTAAAAAATTTTTTTCGATTAAAATAATTTTTTCAACTCAGCGCAAATTTTTTCGACAACTTCGCCGCGATTGAAATTTAAAATTTCTCCGCTCTTGCGAATTTTAATTTCTACTGAATCATTTTCCAAAGTTTTCGGACTGACCGTCACACGAATAGGATAACCGATCAAATCGCAGTCTTTAAATTTCACTCCGGCGCGTTCCTTCCTGTCGTCCAGCAAAACATCAATGCCGGAATTTTTTAATTCGCTGTAAATTTTTTCCGCATACTCAAGCTGAGAAATTTCTTTCGCGTTCACGGGAACGACGACGACTTCAAAAGGCGCGATCGCAGGATGCCAAATAATTCCGTCCTTGTCATTATTCTGCTCAATCGCCGCCGCCATCGTTCGACCGACACCAATTCCATAACAGCCCATTTCAAAAAATTGTTCCTTGCCGTTTTCATCCAAAAAAGTCGCGCTCAAAGATTTACTGTACTTGTTGCCGAGAGTGAAAACTTGTCCGACTTCAATTCCGCGAGTCATTTTTAATTTTTCTCCGCAGCGCGGACAAGGATCGCCTTCTTGAACTTTTCTGATATCGGCGACAATAATTTTTTCCGCATCGAAATCTCTGCGCGGCGTGACATTTATAAAATGTTTGTCAACTTCATTCGCTCCGGCGACAGCGTTATACATTTCCATGACAGTAGAATCGACGACGATAACTGCTCCGTCCTTCAAACCAATCGGCGACATAAAACCTGCACAGCCGCCGACAGAATTTATCGCCGACTCCTCAGCCATATGCAAATGAAGTGCTCCTTCGACAGAATTCAGAACTTTAATTTCATTGACTTCATGATCTCCGCGAACAAAAGCTAAAATCAATCTGCCGTCGTCGTCCTGAAATGCAACTGCCTTGATAGTTTTTTCGATAGGAACTTGCAAAAAATTTTTTACCATTTCGATTGTGTGACAGTCAGGCGTTTCAATTTTTTCCAAGTCTTTCAAGTTCTCGGCTTCAGCTTTGATAACTTTTAATTCAGCTTTTTCATCGCTCGCCGCGAAGTCACATTTTTCACAGTAAGCGATTGAACTTTCTCCGCTCGGCGCGAGAACTGTAAACTCATGAGAATGTCCGCCGCCAATCGCTCCGTTATCAGCCTCGACAGGACGAAATTTCAAACCGCAGCGCGAAAAAATTTTGTCGTAAGCGTCATACATTTTTTTGTAAGAAATATTCATGCCGTCAACATCTTTGTCGAAGGAATACAAATCTTTCATGACAAATTCGCGACTCCTCATCAAGCCGAAACGCGGACGAATTTCATCGCGATATTTATTTTGAATTTGATAGAGCATGAGTGGAAGTTGTTTGTAACTTTTCACTTCGCCGCGAATCAAAGTTGTAATCATTTCTTCATGCGTCGGACCGAGCGCAAATTCTCTGCCGTGTCTGTCTTTGAGTCGCATCATTTCATCGCCGTAAACTGCCCAGCGTCCGGATTCCTGCCAAATTTCTGCCGGTTGAGTTATCGGCATCATAATTTCCTGTCCGCCTTTTGCATCCATTTCTTCGCGAATAATCTGCATAATTTTTTTCATCGTCCGCCAAGCCAATGGCAAATAGGAATACATTCCGCCCGCCGCTTTTCTGATAAAACCTGCGCGGAGCATCAATTTATGACTTAAAAGTTCAGCCTCTGCAGGAGATTCTCTCAAAGTCGGCGCGTAAAGTTCAGTTGCCTTCATTTTAAATTCTTCACCTCAAAAAATTTTTTTTATTAGCGGCAGAAATTATATAAATTTTATGACTGAAATGCAACTTTCAAAAAATTTTACAAAAAAAATTCCCCCAGCCGAAAAAATTTTTTCATCGGCGCAAGGGGAATTTTTTTTATGAATCACTGCAAATTTTATTTTCCTACTAAACGTTAGACGCTGCCGCCACAGATGTTCCTGAAGAAAGTGATGCAACTTCTGTATCAGAAGTAGTCGAGCTGGCAACGGTAGTCGAGGAATCGCTTTCATAAATGTGTGCGATATTTGCGATGTCAACTTGGTGACGTGTTCCGTTAGAATCTGTAGCAATAATTTTTGTGACTCCGCTGGCAACAGTCACTCCTGTAATTGTTCCGCTGAAAGTCTGCGACGAAGTAGTAGGTGCGCCGTCGGAATCTGCTGTCGAAGTAGTTTCTACCCACTCGACTTCTTTTCCGATCATTCCGCTGAGCTGTCCGACCAGAACGGAGGTGTCAATGTTATTGATGACTTCGGTGATTTTATCCATAGACGCAGTCATATTGCTCATCTGTTCCAACGTGGAGAATTGAGCCATCTGCGCGATAAATTCTCCGTTATCCTGAGGTTCAAGAGGATCCTGATTTTGAAGTTGCGCCACCAAAAGTTTAAGGAACGCTTCTTTGTCTAATTCATTTGCAGCTGAAAGAGTATTTTGACTCGCCGCATAAGCTGCAGCATTATAAGTAACTCCGTCGACCGTGATGGTATTCAAAGAATTTGTGGATGATGTAGTTGTCATTCTAAATTTCTCCTTCCAAATTTAAACTTTATAGTCGACGCCGGCCCCTGATTCTGTTTCATTTACAGGTTGCATTGCGTCGGTTTCTTCTTCAAATGCGCTGAAATCAATTCGCCTGTTGGAATTTTTTTGCTGTTGATTTTGTTGCCAAGCTGTTTGACCTTGTCCGTTAGACAGACCGCCGTCGCTCAAGCCTGCGTAAACCTGAACATCTTCGACTTTAAGTCCGGCGTTGCTAAGTTCCTGTTTGAGTTGGACAAGCGAATTTTCAATAATTGCTCTGACTTGTGCATTGTCGCTGTAGAAATTGGCATTGAGTGTTCCACTGTGATTTACGGAAATTCTGAGAGTCAATTCGCCGAGATGTTCCGGTTTCAGATTGATAACCATTTCTGTATTCTGAGCGTTGCGAATCAGTCTGGCTTGCTCAACAATTTGCGTCGGGATATTAAAATTTTCGCGGGCATTTTGAGCGGCTTCAGGATTTTGAACTTGCTCTGTTTGTGAAACAGGTTGAGAAATATTATTTGCCTGCGCGAAATTTGCTGCAAAATTTTCTCCGCCTTCCGAAGTCTGTGCGGCTGACTGTTGTACTTCCAGTGAACTTGTCTGCGCCAAATCCTGCGAAAAATTTTGTCCGTCGGACTGAGAATTATTTTGCTCAAAATTCTGCGAAGTCGGCTGAGTCGGAACGGACGGAGTAATTTGCTGACCATCCTCCAACTGAATATTTGTGCCGAGCATATCTGCCAAATTTTGTGTAGTCGGTTGAGTTTGATTTTGCGCTTGTGGCAGACCGGAATTCGCCGCAGAAGAAATCTCCTGTCCGGATTGTTGAGACTGAAGATTTTCAACTTGTGACTGTTGATTTAAATTTGTCTGCGGCTGAAGATTTTCTACCTGCGACTGTTGATTTAAATTTGTCTGCGGCTGAAGATTTTCTACCTGCGTCTGCTGATTTAAATTTGTCTGCGGCTGAAGATTTTCGACCTGCGTCTGCTGATTTAAATTTGTCTGCGGCTGAAGATTTTCAACTTGCGACTGTTGATTTAAATTTGTCTGCGGCTGCAGATTTTCAACTTGCAACTGTTGATTTAAATTTGCCTGTGGCTGAAGATTTTCTACCTGAAACTGACTTGGATTTAAATTTTGAAATTCAGAAGTAACGTCTGCCGAAGTCCAAGTTTTTCCGCCGAGCAAATCTAACATTGTCTGCGAGTTGCCGTCTGAAGATTGCGGCATTATTGTCATTAAATTACCTTCAGAGCCGGAATCAAAATTTCTGGTGTCTAAAAGTGTTTCGGTATTCGCAGAAAAAAAGTATGAAAAAATCGCAGGATTTTTTTGCCCTTCGTCCGCGTCCGAAATTTCTTCTACTTCTTCAGAAGTATTTTCCGATGGAGTTTCCAAATTCTCCTTTTGAGGTGCATCCTGCGCTTTTGTATTCTGTCCTTGAATTGATGTCGAAGCATCGTCCTTAACTTCGCCGACAACTTTTTCAGGTTGTTGAGTCGAATTTTGATTTTGATTTTTATTGACCTGAGCGTTTGCTTTGTCGAGATGCGAATTAAAACTATCTTTTCTGCTGACTGAAACGGCAGATTTATTTTTTGAACTCGACTGCGAATTTACAGCGACGTTTTTACTTGAGCCTATCGGCATCGGATCTGTATTTGTTTTCGTCATGATTAGTTTCACCTCTTCGGAAAAAGTATCGTTATTTTCCGCAAGGCGATTAAATTTTTTTCACGTCAAGCTATAAAATTTTGATAAATATTCACTAAGAAAGCTGCCGTCGCAATTCCCATCGCCACGTAGCTGACTCGAACGATCCAATAATCTTGCTGTTCGGTAAAGTCATAATGTCGGCGAGCGTAAGTTGTCGAAAGTGCGACTGCCAAACAGACATACAAAATTTTATTTATGATTGTGAAATTTGCCCAGCCTGCAATCATGAATAAAAATGTAATCGCTATCACGGCGATCAACAAATAATCTTTGCCAAAATTTTCTTTCGGCTTATCTTCCTGCCATTTTTTTTTCTTGGGATGAATTTTTTTTAAAATTTTTTTGTACTGTCTTGCCATAAATTATTTTTCTCCCTTGATAGAACATTGACACATTTTCATGGCGGCGAGCGCATTCAAGTGACTTTCAGGAGTAACGCCCGCGCAACAAGATGCATCGACAGAAATTTTTTGCTCGGGATAAAACGCCTTCAACAAAAGTGCATTGGAAATCACGCAAATATCCGTGCAAAGTCCGACAAATTCAACTTCTTCGTAGGGCTTGAGCAAAGTTGGCAACCTCGTCGAGCCGAAAGTTTTTTTCTCGATGACCGCCTTAGCCTTTTTTGTAAATTCTTGAAGTTCGGGAACAATTTCCCAGCCCTGAGTTTTTTTGACACAGTGGACAACCGGCAAATTTTTCCCTTCCTGCGTCTCAAGATAATTTTCGCCGTGAGTGTCCTGCGTGAAAAAAATTTCTGTGTCCGAATCTAAATTTTTCAATTTCTCTACCAAGCGCGGCAACATTCCCTGCGCTTCTTTCGTGCCGAGTGCGCCGTCGACAAAATCATTTTGCATATCGACAACGACCAAAGCCTTTGCCATTTTAATTCACTTCCTAAAAAAAAATTTTTTGATCACTCAAGCCGTGATTATACAAAATTATTTCTTTATTTTAAAGTATTCAAGAAATAAATTTTTTCCGGCGAATCATCTTCGACAAAAGCCAAACTGCGCCGATAAATTTTTCTGTCGTAAATTCTGGATGGAGAACTCGCCACGCTCAATAAAATTATTCCGTCCCTGTTCTTCAGAGAAATCATCGCGTCGCTTTCCTTGCCAAGTTCGCTGTGAATATTTCCACGCTCGCCGTAAACCCTGACAGAAATTTTTCCAAGTCGAGGAGATTCTTTCGGCTGATTTACAGAAATTTGATATTGGCAACTCGCTCTGTTACCGAGATAATTTGTCAATTTCGGAAGGAGATTCGGATCAAGTTTAATTTTTTCCGCCGCCTCAATCAAAGCCGAGTCCGCAACATTTTGCAATTCTTGCTCGGCTTGAAAATCTGCCGCACTGAAAGAATAAATTTTTTGTGACTCCTGAATATTTTTCACGCAAATAGAAACAGCCAATAAAAAACAAAGTCCAATGACCGTGAAAAAACCGCGCTGATCTTTCATAAATGGATCTCAACTTTCTCGCACGCCGACATAAAAACTGAGGTGCCGGCTTTAAATTTTTTCGACGTAACTGTACTTTGCATTTCAATTTCAATATGCAAAATATTTTCTTTCGGCTGTGAAAAATTTAATCTTGTAACCGTCGTGTCGCCAAAAAAATTTCCGCCGCTGATAGGATTGGTTTTCGCTCCATTTTTAATTCGCTCGGCATAAATGTATGGCCCGCCTTTGGAAGTGGAACCTGCCGTAAATCTGTGAGTGTAAATCAAATCCAAAATTTCAGATTCATCAACGCCGGGGTTTTGAAAAAAATCTTTTTTTGGAGTCAGTCCGTTTCCAACAACGTGATAGTTGAAAAAAATTTCCTGAATATCTTTGCCGCCGATCGCCTGTTTGATTTCAACCGAGTGAGCAGACTTCGCATCCGCCGAAATTCTTTCCAAAATTTCTTGCGCTTCAATTTCCAGAACATAATCCGCAGCTTGAACTTTTGCGATCGAAAAAATTTTGAAAGTCATCTGTCCAAGTGCGAAAAGCAACAAAATTAAAAGCGGCAAAGCAATTACAAATTCTGCTAAGACAAATCCTTTTTGATCTGAAGGATTATTTTTTTTGAGCGTCAAATATTTCGCCTCTATTTTCCGAAAAAAATTTTTAAAACTTACTTCAAGAATAAATTGATCAAAAAAGTGCAGGCACATTTGCAGTACCCACACCCACGAATAAAAAATTTACGCTGTCATCGCATTTACCTTCAAGGCAAGTTTGGACTTTTTGCGCGCCGCAGCATTTTTGTGAATGGTATTATTTGCCGCCGCCTGATCCAAAGCCTTATGCGCGAGCGAAAGAAGTTTTTTGGCTTCTTCGACATCTTTCTTTTCTATCGCTTCCAATAAATTCTTGCGCGCTCTTTTAATGCGTTCTTTCTCTGCCAAATTGCGGAGATGTCTCTTTTGATCACGCTTAATTGATTTAACCGAAGATTTAATGTTAGGCAAAACCTCTACCCCCTATCAAAATAAAATAAAAAAACTACCACCGAAAACCTTAAAAGATTTCCATATGACAAACCGCACAAAAGAAATTAACTCTGTAATTCCCTGTGTAGTCGAAATCCATTTTAAAACAAAGTCACTGACGCTAAAGAAAAAATTTCCCCCCGAAAACAAAAAATATCTGGGAATCATTCCAACCACACAACGCAGTACGCCTAAAAAATAACGAAAGTAATATAACACAGTCGATACTAAAAATCAAGAAAAAGTAAAAAACCACACGGAAATCAATTTGGCAAAATATGGTAAAATGAAAGAATGAAAATAAATACCTGCCTTGTCAATGTTTACAAATTTATCTGATCCAGAATTTCAAATCAAAATGTAATTTTCCTGAAAAAGAGGAAATTAAAAAAATTTGGCGTATACAACCGTGAATTTATTCTAATTTATTTTTTTGTTTGTATTTCTGGATTTATTTCAAGAGGAGATTTTTATGCAAGAGATGTTGAGTCTAAAAAATTTATTTTCGGCTAAAGGTCTTTCGGCAATCGCTCTGGGAACGGTGTCGGTTATCGGAGTGACCGGCGCAGCTGTTTCGTCAAGTATCGCGTCGAGCGACAAAATTATTTCCGGCGTTACATTTGAAGGTCAATCGATTGCAGGATTGAATGAGTCGAGCGCAAAAAAATTTTTTGAAGGCGAAGGCGCGAAAAAAATTCATCCGCTGACTTTTCAATATGAAGGACAGACTTTTGAAGTTCAACCTTCCGAAATAAATTGGTCGGCGAATGTAAATCAGGCAGTCGACGATGCTGAAAGTTTCGGACGAGGTCACGGAATTTTAAAAGATATGAGCGAGCAGATCAGCGCAGCTATGAAAGGTCGCTCAGTAAATTTAGCGGCGGCTTACGACGAAGATTTGCTGAAACAAAAACTTGATGATATTGCGACGCAGATAAATCGTCAGCCTGTCAATGCACGCGTCAATTATTACGGCAGCGGAATGATTGAACCTATTGCGGGAGTTATCGGCAAAAAACTTGATACAGAAAAAATTGCCGAGTCGCTGAAAAATCCGCTGAATAATTTAACTCTTTCGCCTGATGCAATAAATCTTGAACCTGAAGATATTTTGCCTTATGTCACGACGGAGGATGTTGAAAATGTCGATGCTGTTCTCGGTTCATACAGCACAAATTATTCGCCGGGAAGTCGCGGAGATAATATTGCTTTGGCGGCGAGTTCACTTTTCGACAAAATGATTAAGCCCAGCTGGGAATTTTCTTTCAATGACACTGTAGGTCACAGAACTTATGCGGCGGGTTATCAAAATGCCGGGGTTATTGTGGACGGTCGCGCAGATGTCGGAGTCGGCGGTGGAGTTTGTCAGGTAAGTTCGACGCTTTACAACGCAGGACTTTTAGCAGGACTTACTCCGACAGAAAGATCGCCTCACTATTTTAAATCTTCCTACGTTGCTGCCGGACGCGATGCAACTGTCGCTGATGATTTGTTGGATTTAAAATTCAGAAACGATCTGAAACATCCTGTCTTTCTGAAAACTTATGCGTCGGGTTCGACTTTGACAATTTATGTTTTGGGAACTCGCGCCGATCTGGACGGAGCAAATATTTCTATCGAAAGTTCCGGTTCTGCTTACGGAACTTCTGTCTATCGCGTTTACAGGAAAGACGGCGCAGTTGTCAAAGATGAATTTTTGCATACCGACAATTATCACACCAATTCAAATTCATGAATTTTTGAAAATAAAAAAAATAGACCTGCCACAATTTTTTTCGTGGCAGGTTTTTTCATTTCGATTTCGCGAAAGTTTTTAAATTTTTATCGGCGATTAAATTATCTATCGCTTGAATAACTTGGTGCGGAGAAATTTTTTTCTGACATTCAAGTTCGCGATCGGTTCCTGAATATTGTTGACAAGTTTTATTGTTCAGAAAAGTTGCGCGAATATCATTGTAACAGCCGTTACAGACAAATCTGTTTGCAACTCGGTAGGGAGTAAAAAATTCATGGAAGTCTATGGAAAATCCTGCGATCATTATAACAGGGCAACCGACTGCATTTGCCAGCCAAGAAAGTCCGCTGCCAAGTCCGATAAAAAAATCTGCGTAATAAAGCATATTTGCTCTGTCGATTATTGGAATGTCGCCGTAAAGTTTTCCTTCGTGAAGTTCCGCTAAATTTTCATTGTACGGCTTATGTTGATTGACAACGATATCACGATAAGTTTGATAGGGCATTTGAAAATCGGTAATCGCATCAAAATTGAGTCCCAGCGTTTTAAAAAATTTCCCAACATTGTTGATATATTCTTTGTAATGTTTTACAAAAAAATTTTTACTTTCACAAGACCGCCTCCAAAAATTTTTGTAACATATGTTTGACAATCCTACAAACCGCCTCCAAAAATTTTTCCGACATTATAACATTTTTCTGACAAAGATTGTATAATGAGTTTCCAGTTTTAATGGAAGGAAGAAAAAATTTTTATGCAAAAAATTTTGGAAACTTTATTGAGAGATGAAAATATTTCAGAAGCGGCAGATTTTTTTTCGCGCAGGAAAGAATTTTTAATTTACGGCTTGAGCAGCAGTCAAAAAGTTGCGGCGTTTGCGGCGATGTTTTTAAAAAATCCGAAGCCGACAATTTTGGTCGTCGAGAGTCGCGAAAAAATTTTTGATTGGCAAAATGATTTGACTGAACTTTTGCCGAGCGTCGAAGTTGTGACTCTTGCCGAACTCGATTTGATAAAAGTTCGCGCGGATACTGTCGGCGTGGAGCGCAGGGCGCAGAGATTAAAAATTTTAATGCGACTTCTTCGCGGAGAAAATTTAATTGTCCTCGCCACTCCTGCCGCAGTTGCCAAGAAAGATTTTTCACGCACAGATTTTTTGAAAAATAATATTCGCCTTGAAGTCAGAAAAAATTTGCAACTTGATGACTTGATAAAAAAATTAGTCGCCTTCGATTATGAACGTGCGGACGACATTGATGCGCCGGGAAAATTTTCTGTGCGCGGAGGAATTGTCGATATTTTTCCAATCAATTCAGAAAATCCATTCCGCATAGAATTTTTTGATGACATTGTTGAATCAATTCGCGAACTTGACGCAGAAACTTTGCGCTCCAAAAAAATTTTCAAGTCGCTGATAATTTTGTCTCTTCAGTCCGCTGAAAATAAAAATTCCGAACCTGTCACAACTTGTCTTGGCGAAAAAGGCGCGATTGTTTTCGAGGAACCTGCGCGAATCAAAGACGCACTCGACGCACTGATTAAAGAAGATCCCGAAGTCAAAAAAAATATTTTCACCTTCGACCAACTGATAAAATTTTCTCGCGGCGGCAGTTTAGTTTATCTGCAACTTATGCTGAAAAAAATTCGTGCGGCTGAACCTGAAAAAATTTTTGCAATCAACGCAGTTAATGTAACTTCATTTCAAGGGCAAGAAGATTTTTTTGTTTCGGAAATTGAAAATTTGCTTGGACTCGGCAGAAAAATTTTTATCCTCGCGACTTCGGAGAAAAAAATTTCTGAAATTCAAAGACTGACTAAAAATTTTTCAAATTCTGCATTACGCATTACGCATTGCGCATTATCCGAAGGTTTCATTTTTCCTGCGGCAAATTTGGCAGTCATTACAGAAAAAAATATTTTCGGCAGTCAAACGGAGCGGAGGAAAATTAAAACTTCAAAACTTGGCGGCGAAAAAATTAAACACTTCAGCGAAATTAAAGTCGGCGATTATGTTGTTCACGCGACGAACGGAATTGGAAAATATTTAGGCGTGGAAACTTTGGAAATTGAAGGTGTGAAACGCGATTATTTGCAAATTCAGTACGGCGGCGGCGACAAACTTTATTTGCCGACAGACGCGGTACAATTTTTGCAAAAATATATCGGCGGCGAAGATTCAGTTCCGAAACTTTCAAAACTCAATACAGGCGACTGGGAGCGGAAAAAATCTCGCGCGAAGGCGGCAGTCGAGGACATTGCAGAAAAACTTTTGGAAATTTATGCAAAGCGTGAAACTGCGGAAGGATTTGCATTTGCTGAGGACGACGACACGCAAATTGATTTTGAAAAAAAATTTCCCTACGAAGAAACGCCCGACCAACTCAAAGCACTTGCAGAAGTCAAAGCAGACATGGAAAGTCCGCAAGCGATGGACAGATTGATTTGCGGCGATGTTGGATTTGGAAAAACAGAAATTGCAATTCGCGCAGCTTACAAGGCGGCGATGAATGGAAAACAAGTTGCAGTTTTAGTTCCGACGACAGTTTTGGCTCAGCAACATTTTCAAACTTTTTCCGAAAGATTTGCAGGATTTTTGCCGACTGTCGATGTCATTTGCAGATTCAGAAGTCAGAAAGAACAGCGATTGACTTTGCAAAAAGTTCGCGCAGGACAAGTTGATATTTTAATTGGCACGCACGCGATTTTAAATTCAAAAATTGAGTTCAAAGACTTGGGACTTTTAATCATTGATGAAGAGCAAAGATTTGGCGTTAAGCAGAAAGAAAGAATTCGCTCGCTCTCGGCAGGCGTGGACGTTTTAACTTTGTCTGCGACTCCGATTCCCAGAACTTTGCATTTGTCTTTGGTTACTGCTCGGGACATGAGTTTAATTACAACTCCTCCTGCAGAAAGATTTCCTGTTCAAACTTACGTTATCGAGGACGACGACACAATTATTGCCGACGCGATTGAAAGAGAAATTCGGCGCGGCGGACAAGTTTATTTTGTTTACAATCGAGTTGAAACTATTGATTTGATGGCAGAGCGATTACAAAATTTAGTCCCCGACGCAAAAATTCATGTCGCGCACGGTCAGCAGTCAGATATTTTGTTGGAAAATATTATGATGGATTTTTTTGAAGGCGCGTTCAATGTTTTGCTTTCGACGACGATTATTGAGAACGGCTTGGACATTCCGAACGCGAACACGATTATAATTTATGACGCAGATAATTTTGGACTTGCGCAACTTTATCAAATGCGTGGCAGGGTCGGCAGAAGTCATAAACCTGCATTTGCATATTTTGTTCACCGCGCAGGAAAAATTTTGTCAGAAAATGCGGAAAAAAGACTTCACGCGATGAAAGAATTTGCGAAACTCGGCAGCGGATTTAAAATTGCGATGCGTGATTTAGAAATTCGCGGCGCAGGAAATTTGCTTGGCACAGAGCAGCATGGACATATTGCAAGCGTCGGATTTGAAATGTACTGTCAGCTTTTGAATGATGCGATTGATAAACTGAAAAATAAAACGCCGGAAAAAATTTTGCCTGAACCTGTAATAAATTTGTCGATTGAGGCGTTTATTGATGAAAATTATATTTCAAGTTCGATGCACAAGATAGAAATTTATCAGCGACTTGCGACTTTAAAAACTGAAACTGAAGTGAATGATTTATTTGATGAACTTTCAGACAGATTTGGTAAGCCGCCTGAGTCTGTAAAAAATTTATTACGCATTGCAAAAATAAAATGTGCGGCAAAGATTTTGGAAATAAAAACAATTCAAGAAAAAAATTTTGGCGTGGAATTTATTTTCAACAGCTCAGAAAAAATTTCTCCGAAAGGATTTGAAAGTTTAAAAAAACTTTTCCGAGACAGGTTGAAAGATTATCCTGCCGACAAAAAAATTTTTATCAAAGCCGAAGACAAAAAAAATATTTTGCAAATTATTTCGACCGCACTGAAGAAGTTGAAAATTTCCTGAAAAATTTTTTCTAAAAAAGTTGCATATTTTTTGATTATGGCGTAAAGTAATATGAAAAAAATCTGTAAAACTTTTTGGAAGGAGAAAATTTTATGGCGACGATAAAAATCAAGGACGACTTCGACTTGAGAAAAATTGTTGACAGCGGACAATGTTTTCGCGCTAAGGAAATTGAAAATAATTTGTTCAGGTTCACCACGAAAAAATATGTCCTCTACATCAAACAGCTTGATGAAGTAACTTTTGAAGTCAGTTGTTCTCAAGCAGATTGGGACGACACTTGGTCAAATTATTTTGACTTGGAAACGAAGTATTCCGATATTCGTGAGTCGATTTATCACTACGCAGACAGGTCGCGTTGCGGGGATTATTTGAGAGCGGCGGCAGACTTCAGCAAGGGAATTAGAATTTTGCGCCAAGAACCTTTTGAAACTTTAATCAGTTTCATTATCAGTCAGCGAAAAACAATTCCTGCCATCCGCAAGTCGGTCGAACTTATTTGCGATCAGTTCGGAAGGATTGTTAAAACAGATTTTGAGGAAGGCGTTCATCTTTTCCCGACGCCTGAGCAACTTTCTAAAGCGACGATGCTCAATCTTTCAAATTGTGCGCTCGGCTATCGTGGAGCTTACGTTCGCGATGCGATTGAAAAAGTTTTTGAAAGAATTGTTCGCCTCGACGAATTTAGAAAAACTCCGGACGAAGATATGTTGCTTGAACTTCAGCAAGTCAAAGGCGTTGGCGTTAAAGTTGCGAATTGCGTCGCTCTTTACGCTTACCACAGATTAAATCTTGTGCCTGTCGATATTTGGATAAAGCGAGCGATTCAGGAAGATTTTCACGGCGAAAATGTTTTTCTGGAGTTTGGAAGGCACGCAGGAGTTCTGCAGCAATATATTTTTTATTATAAGCGTCTCGGCGAAAAAAATTTTGAATTTGACTGAAAAATTTTTCAGCTGAAAAATTCATTCTCAGCCGCAAGGCAAAGAGCGTGGTAAATTGGCAAATGCAATTCTTGAATTTTATAAGTAACTTTGGTTGGCACACAAATTGAAATGTCAGCCAAAGTTTTTAATTTGCCGCCGGTCTCGCCTGTCAGCGCGATTGAAGTCACGCCTAAAACTTTTGCAACTTCAACGGCGTAAACTACATTTGCTGAATTTCCTGAAGTCGAAATTGCAAGCAAAATATCTCCGCGCCGACCAATTCCAAAAAGTTGCTGGGCAAAAGAAAGGTCAGGCGCATTGTCATTTGCAAAGGCAGTTGTCAAAGCAGTTTCACCGACAAGCGAAATTGCAGGCAAAGCGCATTGTAAATTTTTTTTGAAATATTCTGCGTCGGCAGGAAAATTTTCCTCAAGACTTTTTGTAAAATCTTTGTTGAAGTCAGAAATTTTTCTCGGCAGTACAAAGCCTTTCATCAATTCGCCGACAATGTGCAGAGCGTCAGCCGCGCTTCCGCCATTGCCGCAAGTTATCAATTTATTTCCTGCGCGAAAAGCGTCGCAAATTTTTTCAGCAGAAATTTTTAAATCATTCCTGCAAACTTCAAGCTCAGGATAATTTTCAATAAGTTCATCAATTTTTTTCGCAGTGCTGTCTTTCATAAAAAAATTTCATCCTCCTGAAAAATTTTGAAATCTTTTTTCTTGCAAGCGTTGCAATTTTCCTGCAAAAAAAAATAGCCTGAAAGTCTTTAAATTTTTTTCAACAGCTGCAGAAAATTTGCTCCGCGACTGCTCTACTTTTACAAAATATGCCGAAATTTATTTTTTTATCATATGCACAGGATTTTGATACACTTCAACTTTTTTGCCAATATATTTTTTGCGAATATCTTCCGACGCAATATTTCCAACAAATTCACAGCGACTTTCTACATTTTCGCTCGGAGTTTCAACGCTGCGTAAAGTTGTTTCTGCAGGAAACCACGCTGCAATTTTATAAACTTCCAAAATTTCGCCGCCCGATACTGCCAATGCATACTCAATATTTTTCACGCTGTCAAGACTAACTCGCCAATAGCCGCGCGTAATTTCATACAGTTCAAACTTTGTCGGCGGATTTTCCTTGTCATAACTTTTCGCAAGGTTGAGCAAAATTACATTTTCTGCAAAATCTTTGTCGCTCAAAATTTCTTTTTCCATAAAAATACTTCCTTTCTGTGATTAAAAAATTTTTTGTACCAACGCCTAAAAAATTTTTCCCAAAAATCACCTCCTTAAAAAATTTATATCATTCATCGGAGAATATGCATATTATCTGATTGTCTTAAAACACCAACTTTCTTTCATCATTGTTTTTTCAATTTTTCCTGTAAATCTTTTAAAAGAACTTTTGCATATTCAACTTTTAACCGAATTGCCTTTTTATAATCTGAAATTGCCTGTTCATAATTTTTTAATTCTTTATAAATCTGACCACGAGCCTCATATGCTAATCCATCTTTCGGATCCAGCCTAATCACTTCTGTATAAGCTGAAATTGCCTGATTATAGTCGTCAATTGCCTGTTAAAAATTTTTTAATTCTTTATAAATCTGACCACGAGCCACATATGCAAATCCAAATTTCGGATTCAGTCTAATTGCTTCTGTATAATCCGAAATTGCTTGTTCATAATTTTTTAATTCTTTGTAAACACTACCACGACGCGAATATACATACGCAACCTTTCTATCTGTATATTCTATTTCACTTTTTTCTTTCAATTTTTTTTCTATTGGATATGAAATTTGCGACAACTCTTTTTTAAGAACATCCAATCTTTTTTGATACAATTCCAATATTTTAGTATAGTCAGAGATTGCGTTATCATAATTTTTCGATTTTGTATAATTATTTGCTCTATCTTCATATTCACTTATTAGCCGATCAATATGTGTAGAACTAATGTCTTTGGAATCAAGTGAATTTAAATATTTTTCACGTAAATCTTTTGCTTTAGTATAATCTATAGCTGCCTGCTCATAATTTTTCAAACATTCATAAGCAACCGCACGTTTCCAATAAAAATTGGCATAATTTGGTCTTAATTTTATCGCCTCATTATATTTTAAAATTGCACCTTCGTAATCTTTTTTCTCCCAAAGTTTCCATCCTTTATCAGCAAGTTTGTTTGCCTCGTCAATTCTTTGTCGCCTTAAAATTTTATTATCAATTTTTTGAATTTCAGATTGAATTTCCTCTGAAGTTTTATTTTTGAAAGTTTTATTTAAAGCCTCAATATTTTTGTTAATTTCAGCAATATTTTTCTGTGAAGATTTTGCCTGTTCTGCCAATGTAGCTTTTTCTTGTTCATCACGGCGAATATAATTTTGCAAATCTGAAGTATCAATTTCAACAGTGACAGTCGCAATATATTTAAAACCGACATTTCCTGTCAAATTTCCGCGCAAGTCACTTTCATTATAAAAATCTTTCTTGTAACTTTCAGAAATAATTTTAATGTTATTGCTTGCGTACGCCAGAATATAGTCATCAGTCAAAACTCCATTGATAGTTTTTACATAGCTTTTAATATAAATGCCAGCTTGTTCCTTCGCAGCTTGAATTGCGTTCATTCTCGCTGCATTTTTCGCCATATTTAAAATTTTTTCATCATTATCGCCGAAAGACATTCCTGCAGAACCGTTCACAGTCACAGTTTTTACTTCAGCATATGCAACAGAAATAATTTGCAAATTTTCTGCGTTGAAATTCACAGTTGCAGGAACAAAATTTACTCCGCCAACAAAAAGCGACGCAATTAAAAGTTTCGGTAAAAATTTTTTCCTGTACATTTTTAATCATCCTAAATTTTTGTAAAAATTATGCCGCTCATTATACCCACCCGTCTTCGCATTTGTCAAGCAATTTTTAAATTTTTCAAAAAATTTGCAGAAAAATTTATTTAAGACTTCAACGCAAGATTTTTAAAAATTTCAAAAAAAAATCTCCGACAATGCGGAGTATAAATTTAGTTTAGATAGTTTTTTGATTTTTGAAGTGATTTTTTAAATCTGCAAAAAAATCTTCATCGCTGAGATTATCAAAATAATTTCTGCGCCATTCTGTGTAATCCGGCGGTGAATTTCTGCCTTCCTGCATCAAATTTGAAATAAAAATTGTTGTTTCAACATCGCCTAAATTTTCTTCAAGCAATTTCATTCCGCGCGTCATAATTTCTTTTTCACTCAACATTTTCATCAACCTCCAAAATTTTTACAAAATCTACAGGATTTATCATTTTAATTTTGTCAGATTTAAAATTCAATAATCTTTTATCGACAGTCAAAAAATAGTCGCAATCTGCAAAAATCGCGCTGGCTAAATGCGTTGCGTCTTTGCGTTTTATTCCTGTTGACATAATTTTTTTAATCGATTCAACTAGATTATCGACATTTTCTATCCCGACGTGAATTTTTTTGTAAGTTTTAAAAAATTTTTCTATGTCAATTTTTTGTTGTTCGTTAATTTTTTGAGAATTTTCATAGTGCAACATAAATGAAGTTACTAAATCAAAATTTCCCTGCCGAATTTTATTTCTGATATACATAATTGCATTTGCTTCCAAAATAATCTTCTCAGAATTTTTTTCGTCGAACTGTCGATTATAGCAACACATATCTAAATAAATTTGCAAACTATCACTTCCAAAAATTTTTTTCAAAAACAGTTTCAACAATGCAAAAAATTTTCCTGCAGAAAAATTTCAAAAAAAAATCTCCGACAATACGGAGTGAAAGAGTTTTCAGGATTTAAATTTTTTTGTATATTCTGTTGCTTGCTTGCTGAGTTCACGAACTGAAATATTTTGATTTAAATTTTCTTCTCGCCACTTTGTATAATCAAAATTTTCGCGACTTATCAGTGTAATAAATCTTTCAGCGTCAACAATTCCAAGTTTTTCGCTCAAAATTTTCATTCCAGCAAGTCTGATTGCATTATCTGTTTGCATTTATTCCACCTCCTGCAAAAAATTTATCGGACTGACAATTTTAATTTCATCAACATGCGTATTCAACAATTTTTTATCGACTGTTATAAAATAATCGCATTTAGCAAAAATCGCGCAAGAAACATGCAATGCGTCATAAGTTTTAAAATTTTTTTCGGTTTGAAATCTCTCCGCAGTCAAAATAATTTCTTCATTTTCTTCAGAAATATTTTCTTTCGCAATAAAACGCCAGTCAGAAATTTGAAATTTTTTATCATCGTAAGGATTATTTTTATTTTCATAATCCAAAACATAAGACCAAACTAAGTCATAAATGCCGATTTTAATTTTATTTTGAATATGCAACTTTGCGATAGTTTCAAGCTGAATTTTAATTTGTTTTTGGTCATCGAATGGACGATTATAACAGCAATTATCCAAGTAAATTTTCACAACATCACCTACAAAATTTTTTACATTATATCACAAAAATTTTACAAAAAAAATCTCCGACCGTGCGGAGTGAAAAATTTTTAAATTTCTAACTGCTTCAAAATTTCTCTGCCGCCGCGTTCAAGCAAAATTTCAGCAAAATTTTTTCCGAAGTCAGCAAGATTTTTTACTGAATCAGTTTTAAAATCCTCGACAAAATTTTTTCCGTCCGTCGAGGAAATAATAGCCCGCGCAGAAATTTTTTCTCCCTCAACTTCAGCGAAGATTCCTACAGGTATTTGACAACTGCCGCCGACTGTCTGCAAAAAATCGCGCTCAACTTTTATAGCCGTGCAAGTGTCCGCGTCGTTCAAAAATTTTACAGCATTGAAAGTCTGTAAGTCGTCCTCGCGAATTTCAATAGCAAGTGCGCCTTGACCTGCCGCAGGAATAATTTCAGTCAAAATTTGTTTGATTCTGGAACTGTAGCCAAGTCTTTCAAGTCCTGCCTGCGCCAAAATTATCGCGTCAAATTCTCCGGCAGATAATTTTTTCAATCTTGTATCGACGTTGCCGCGCAAATTTTTTATCTGCAAGTCCGGGCGAAGTTTTAAAATTTGTGCCGCGCGTCGCAAACTTGAAGTGCCGACTACTGAATTTTTTGGTAAACTTTCAAGCGTGGAAAACTTATCGCTGACAAATGCGTCGAAAGGCTCTGCGCGTTTGGTTATCGCGGCAATTTTAAAACCTGCAGGGAGTTCGGTCGGAACATCTTTCAAGCTGTGAACTGCCAAGTCGATTTTTCCTGCCGACATTTGAACTTCAATTTCTTTCGTGAAAAGTCCCTTGCCGCCGATTTTTGAAAGTGGCGCATCTAAAATTTTATCGCCTGTAGTTTGAATTTTTACAAGTTCGACATCAAAATTTTTTTCGCGCAATTTTTCTGCAACAAATTTCGCCTGCCAGAGAGCAAGTTTACTTCCCCGCGTTCCGATTTTTAATTTCTGCAAAAAAATTTCCTCCTCCGCAAAAAAAAAACTCTCCAAACTCGGTTGCAGAGCATAAAAAAATTTCTGTTTCTGTGTCAAAAAATTTTATTTACAAAAGTTTTTCAATGTCGTCGGCAATCGCCGCAGGATCTGTCGTCGGCTCGAAACGCTCCACTACATTTCCCTCGCGGTCAATCAAAAATTTTGTGAAGTTCCATTTAATTCCGTCACCTTCGAGAAATTCCGGAAAATTATTTTTCAGCGCATCCATCAAAGGTTTTGTGATCGGATGATTTTCGTCGAAACCTTTGAAACCTTTCTGCTCGGTCAGATATTTGAAAAGCGGCTGAGCAGTTTCTCCGCGTACGTCGCCTTTTTCAAAAATCTGGAAAGTTACTCCGTAATTCAGCTTGCAAAAACTTTGAACTTCTTCGTTGTTGCCCGGCTCCTGTCCCGCGAATTGATTGCAAGGAAAGCCGAGAATTTCCAAACCTTTGTCTTTGTAAGTTTTGTAAAGTTTCTGGAGCCCTTCAAATTGCGGAGTGAAACCGCACTTAGAAGCGGTGTTCACGATCAGCAAAACTTTTCCTTTGTAGTCGCCGAGATTTTTTTCAACGCCTTTGTTAGTTTTAACAGTGAAATCATAAATTGACATAAAAATTTTTCCTCCTTAAAGTCCAAGCATCGCATCGAGTTTCGCCTTGTCGAACCCCAAAACAAAATTTTTACCGTCAACTGTCGTTACAGGAACTGTCGTGTCGCCTGAAATTTCTTCGCACTCTTTTGCAGCCTCTTCGCTGAGTTCGATGTCGCGAACTTCAAACTCTACGTTTTTGGACTTCAGATATTTCTTGACCTTGTCGCACCATGGACAAGTTTCAAAGGAATAAACCTTTACCATTTTACAACGCCCCTTTCTGCAGGAAAAATTATAACATAGGATTGAAATTTTTCAATCGTGTAGGCAAAGAAAAAAATTTTTGTAAACTTTTAGAATTTGTATTCAAAAGTTCCGGGGCTAGAAGAATTAGTAATTGGGAATTAGGAAGGAGGAATAAAATTTAATTCCTCACTCCTAATTAAACTAACCCCTAATTCCTAACCCCTAAGAAGCTCTGTGAATAAAGTTTCTTAATTTCGGATTTCGATTGCATTTGCGTGTGCGTCAAGTCCTTCGGCTCGAGCAAGTCGAATTATATCTTCCGATGCATTTGATAAATCTTTCTGTGCGTAGGAAATTAAACTTGTGCGTTTCAAAAAAGTTTCGACGTTGAGGACGGAATAAAATTTCGCCGTGCCGCCTGTCGGCAAAACATGATTCGGTCCGGCAAAATAGTCGCCGAGCGGTTCGGGAGAAAATTCGCCGAGAAAAATCGCTCCGGCATTTTTTATTTTTGGCAAAAGATTGAAAGGTGACTCGATCAAAAGTTCCATGTGTTCGGGAGCGGAAATATTTGCAAAGTCAATCGCTTCAGAAATATTTTCCGCAACAATGATCAAGCCGTTATTTTCGATTGATGCAGAGGCAATTTCTTTTCGCGGAAGTTTTTCAAGTTGCTTTTCAACTTCGCGAGAAATTTTTTCAGCCAAATTTTCCGAAGTCGTTATAACGATACTGCAAGCAAGCGGATCATGTTCGGCTTGACTCAACATATCTGCCGCCGCATAATTTGGATTTGCTTTTTCGTCCGCGACAATTAAAATTTCGCTCGGCCCGGCAAGCATATCAATATCACAGTGACCGAAAACTTCTTTCTTCGCCAGAGTGACAAAAATATTTCCCGGTCCTGTAATTTTATTTACTTGCGGAATTGTTTCAGTTCCAAAAGCCATCGCCGCTATCGCCTGAGCTCCACCGATTTTAAAAATTTTGTCCGCGCCCGCAATTTTCGCCGCGATTAAAACATAAGGATTTATTTTTCCGACCTTCGCGGGAACCGACATAATAATTTCAGAAACTCCCGCAACTTTCGCAGGAATGACATTCATCAAAACGCTTGAAGGATAAGCCGCCGTTCCGCCCGGGACATAAACGCCGACCCTTTCCAGAGGAATAATCGACTGACCCAAAATAGAATTTTCTCCGCGATAAGTTATCCAAGATTTTGGAAGTTGTTCGCGGTGATAGGAAAAAATATTTTCTGCGGCGCGTTTGAGCGACTCGACAATTTTTTTGTCGGAAACTTTTTCTGCCGCTGAAAATTCTTCCTCAGTGACTTGAAAATTTTCTGCAGAAATTTCCGCTCCGTCAAATTTTTTTGTATAGTCGATAACAGCCGCATCGCCAAATTTCCTGACATCGCCAACAATTTTTCTGACAAGTTCTGAGGCGGTTAAATCTTCGCCGAAAATTTTTTTGTTGCTCTCACGAATTTTTTGCGGCAGTTCAATTTCATCAAAAGATTTTTTCCGCAAAATTTTTTCGACTTCTTCTCGACCGACTTCAGAACTTTTTATAATTCGCATTAAAATTTTCTCCTCTCTCAAAATTTAAATAAAACCAACATTTTCAAAAAAAAGTTATCTACAATATTTTTGAAAAAAATTTCTGAAAAAAAAGCTCTCTACGCGAGGGCTTTTTTATTTTTTAATAATCAAACAATCTATCTAACATCGCTCGCCAACCTTTTGAAACGCTCTCCATTTCCTCGCCTGTCAACAAACTTTTCGCCAACGCTTTTACGCAGAGTGCGGCGGAAGAATTTGGTTTACTTAAAATAAATGGCTCTTGATTTTTCACGGCGGCGCGGACTGCTCTATCTTCATAAACATATCCAAGGCATTCCACAGACAATTTTAGAAATTTCTGCGTTGTCTGATTCAGTCTTTCAGTGACTTCAAAACATTCTTCTTCGTCGCGGATTCTGTTGACTACTAATTTTATGCTGCGTTTCTTTGCGTACTTGCTGTAGGCTTTTACGACGGCGTAAGCGTCAGCCAATGCGGTCGGTTCAGGTGTCGTGACGAGTAAAACTTCCTGCGCGGCCAAAATAAATTCAATGACATATCGACTGAGCCCCGCGCCTGTGTCAATTATTATAATATCGGCAAGTTCTCCGCAGTGACTGAGTTTGCGGTGAATTTTTCTTTGATCGCTGCGATTGACGCTCAAAGCCGCCTCAATTCCTGCCACGCCTGAAATATATTTCACACCTTGCAGACCTTCCTCGACAACGTCCTCAAGTTCAATTTCTTCGTCCAGCAAGTCAACCAAACTTCTGTTCGTCACTCGCCCCATTAAAACATTAACATTAGCCATTCCAATATCAGCGTCGATTAGCAAAACTTTTTTTCCTGAAGTCTGCATAGCGATAGCCAAATTCACAGCTAAATTTGTTTTGCCTACTCCGCCCTTGCCGCTGGTTATTGCGATGACGCGAGTATTTTCTTCAACATCTAAATCCAATTCGCCGATTTTTTTTGCGCCGACTTCCTCCTCCGACATTTCTTCCAGTAAATTTCTCAACCTTGATGCTTGATCCGTCATGGCTTTTCCCTCATGCGTCCGTGAAAATTTTTTCCTCTAAAAACTAGACAACAACTTTTTGCAAAATCAAATCTGTAAAAATATCCGCCGTTGCCAACTCAATGTCATCAGGCACACTTTGCCCTGTCGTAACGTAGGACAGAGCCAATTTTTTATTTCGCATTAAATTTACAATCATTCCCAAGCTGGCAGTTTCATCAATCTTGGTGACGATAACTTTTTCAGGATTAACTTCAGAAAACTTGTTAATAATTTCCTGTGCGTCGGTCAACTTAGTCGTCGCACTTATGACTAAATGTTTTTCAATTCTGGTATTCACTCGCAAAAATTCTTCAAGTTCGCGCATCTGCTGAACATTTTGCTGACTTCTTCCCGCCGTGTCGATTAAAACCAATTCTTTATGCTTATGTTTTTCGATCGCCGCTTTGAGTTCGTCCGGAGTGTAAACAATTTCCAAAGGCAGACCTAAAATGTCGGAGTAAGTTTTCAGCTGATCCACCGCAGAAATTCTGTAAGTGTCAGCCGTGATTAAAGCCGCATTTACTCCATGTTCCAAAACAAATTTCGCGGCAATTTTTGCAAGCGTCGTAGTTTTTCCAACACCTGTAGTTCCCAGCAAGGCAACCAATCTCACGCCGTGCCGATTCAATTTAATTCCGTCCGAAAATCTTAAATGCTCGCTGAGGTAAGCCGACAAAGTCATTTTCGCGCGGCTTGATTTGCTGTCGACCAAAGTATCTCCCGCTCCTGCATGAGTTGCCATTTCAGTCAAAATATCTTCGTCGACTTCCTGCCGCCTCAACGCCTCGTGCAGAGAAATTCCGCCTTTCTTGCTTTCCTTTCCCAAAACTTCCGCGAGCAACGCTTTCATGTGCGAGATTTCATCTTCCAGCCGCTGAATTTTATCCTGTTCTTCCTGTTCGGCTTGCGCTGTCGGCGGCGAAGTTTGTCCCGACGCTTCCATTCGTTGCCGATGAACTTCGCGCATTTGCTTTGCCATTTCCGCAACTTGAAGTTGAGCCTGCGCCTGAGCCTGTGCGACTGCTTGTTGCATCACCTGTGCCATTTGCATTTGATTGAACTGCGCGAACATCATCGCCTGAGCCTGTGCAAGTTGTTCCTGCGTCAATTCCGCGCCCGGTTGTGTCGGAAGTGGTTCAGGTTGTCCAGCGTCAGAAATTTTTTCTTCATCAGCGTCAGAAATTTTTTCTTCATCAGTGTCGGAAATTTTTTCTTCTTCAGTGTCAGAATTTTTTTCTTCTTCAGTGTCAGAATTTTTTTCTTCTTCAGTGTCAGAAATTTTTTCTTCTTCAGTGTCGGAAATTTTTTCTTCTTCAGTGTCGGAAATTTTTTCTTCTTCAGCGTCAGAAATTTTTTCTTCTTCAGCGTCGGAAATTTTTTCTTCTTCAGTGTCGGAAATTTTTTCTTCTTCAGCGTCGGAAATTTTTTCTTCTTCAGTGTCAGAAATTTTTTCTGCGTCATCTTTTTCAAAATATTCTTCTTCGTCCGCAAGTTCTTCTTCAGATTCTTCCCAAACTTCTTCTTCAGAAACTTCGTCGGAAATTTCTTCCTCATCGACTTCCTCAGCCGAATTTAAAATTTCTGCGTCGGATTGAGATTCGACTTCGGCGGGTTGATCGTCGTCCAAATTTTCCTGCAAAACTTTTTCAAAGTCCGAAACAGATTCAGGCGCAGAAGTTTCTTTCACAAGCGAAGGTTTTTGATTTTTCGCGGCGACTTTTTCAGCCAAAGCGTCGGATTGAGTAACTCTCTGCGAATTTTCCGAACTGATCAACGTCGGACGCGCGGAAACATTCCTCAACCTTTCTGCAGGCGAAGAAATTTTTTCCGCATCCTCGTAAGCCTTCGCTAAACCTTCAGCCGTGCCGCTTGTCTTGTATTTGCTCGCGGCGTTTGAAAATAAAGTTGGTCGCGGAGAAGTTCGCGGAGCAACTTCCTTGTTCGGCAAAGACGACTCCTCGACTGCCGCAGTGATTTCTACAACTTCCTTGCTGCCGATTCCCAGCAAGCCGCCTTCCTTATATTTTTTGCTGTGCAGAATAACTGCATCGTCACCCAGTTCCGCCTTCATAGCCGCCATCGCTTCCTTCATTGTGCCGGCTTTAAAAACTTTTATCTGCAATTTCTAAATTCACCACCAAAATTTTTCAAAAACTTAGAAGCTGTATTCACAGTTTCAGGGAATAGGATTTAGTTTTCTCTTAACCCTTATCCCTAAAACTTGTGAACACAAGTTCTTACAAACAGATTTTTATTTACAAAGAAAATTTTTTTGCAAAATTACAATCTGACAACGCCGAGAATTTGAATTTCCACCGACGGATCGATTTCTGCGTGAGAAACAATTACAAGTCCCGGGACACTTCTTGAAACCAATTTCCTGAAGTACAAGCGAACTGCCGGACTTGTCAAGACGACAGGCAAATAACCTGCGTTGTTGAGTTTGTCAAGTTCAGCCTGCAAGGAAGAAGTCAAGCGGCGCATCGAATCCGGATCAAGGCTGACGTATGAGCCGTGATCAGTTCTCTGAACTCCTCCGACAATTCTGTTTTCAAGCGCGGGATCCAAAGTGACGCAAGGCAAAGTATTGTCTTGCACAACCATTTGAGTAATTTGCCTTGCCATCGCATGGCGAACATATTCCGTAAGAATTTCCGGATCTTTCGTGGCGCGAGCGTAGTCTGACAAAACTTCCATAATCGTCGCCATGTCGCGAATAGAAATTCTTTCGTCCAAGAGGTTCGCCAAAACTTTTTGAATTTCGCCGACACCGAGAAGATCGGGAACAACTTCGTTGACCAGAGATTGATGAGTTTTCGCAAGGTTGTCAATAAGATTTTGAGTTTCTTGACGACCGAGAATTTCAGACGCATGTTGTTTAATAATTTCAGTCAAATGCGTCGCCAAAACAGAAACTGCGTCAACGACTGTGTAACCATTTAACTCAGCCTGTTCGCGTTCATTTTCAGGAATCCAGAGCGCGGGGAGTCCGAAAGCAGGTTCAGTCGTTTCAATTCCGGGAACTTCTTCAAAAACTGTGCCGGAGTTCATCGCCAAGAAATGATCTAACATCAATTCGCCGCGAGCAATTTCCATTCCCTTCAACTTGACAATGTAAGCGTTAGGTTTTATCTGAATATTATCGCGTATTCTGATTGTAGGCACGACTAAACCAAGTTCAAGCGCACATTGTCGGCGAATCATAACAATTCTGTCGAGAAGGTCACCGCCCTGTCCTGTATCGACCAGCGGAATTAAACTGTAACCAATTTCCAATTCCATAGGATCGACTTGCAGGAGCGAAACAATATTTTCCGGTCGAGTTGCCTCTTGCTTTGCTTGAATTTCTGCCGCCTGCTCCTGCTCCTCCGCAGTGGTGAGCGACGGAGTTTTTTTGTGGAGATTGTAACCGATAAGCGCACACAAGCAAGCCAGCGAGAAGAAGGGCACACCGGGAAGTCCGGGAACAATCGCCAAGACAGTTAAAACACCTGCGTTGATGAAAAATATTCTTTCATTCCTGAAAAGTTGTTTGACTATATCGTTGCCCAAATTTCCTTCAGATGCTGCGCGAGTAACAATGATACCTGTTGCTGTGGAAATTAAAAGCGCGGGAATTTGACTGACAAGACCTTCGCCGACAGTTAAAAGCGTGTAGGTTTGAAGTGCTTGAACAGCTTCCATGTCGCGCTGAACCATACCGATAACAAAACCGCCGCCGATGTTAATCAACATTATGATAATCGCGGCGATCGCGTCGCCTTTAACAAACTTCGACGCACCGTCCATCGCCCCGAAAAAGTCTGCCTCGCGCTGGATTTTTTCACGGCGTTCTTTCGCTTCTTCGTCCGTTATCGCGCCCTGATTCAAGTCTGCGTCGATTGACATTTGTTTACCAGGCATAGCGTCCAAAGTAAAACGCGCCGAAACTTCCGCGACACGCTCCGAGCCTTTCGTGATAACTATGAAGTTGATGATAACCAAGATTATAAACATAATAAAGCCGACGACAGGATTACCGCCGACGACAAAATTTCCAAATGCAGTGATAACTTCTCCGGCATAGCCGTTAATCAAAATTAAGCGCGTTGAAGAAATATTTAACGCCAATCGAAACAAAGTTGTAACGAGCAGGAGCGAAGGAAAAACAGATAAATCCAAAGCCTCCTCATTGTAAATGGCACTCATGATAACAACCAGAGCGATTGTAATATTAAAACAAATCAGAACGTCCAAAAGTGCAGTCGGTAAAGGAATGATCATCATTATGACAATCATAACAAGAGTAACGGCAATTAAAACGTCACTGTACTTCTGGATAAATGAACCTAGCGAAAAAGTTTCGCCGCCGCCGCTACTAACCGGCACTGCAGTTTCTTCAGGAACAGCCATCAATTTCACTCCCTTAGACAGCTTTTTCATCATTTCTTCAAGGTCTTTATTCATATTGCATCATTTTTTCACGCCGCCGCTGAAGGGCGAATTTTTTTGTTTTTCAACTTATAAACGTGAGCCAAAATTTCTGCCACAGCTTTATAAAGTTCATGCGGTACGCTTCCGCCGACTTCAACTGATTCATAAAGCGCACGAGCCAAAGGTTTATTTTCAATAATCGGAATTTTATTTTCCCGTGCAGATTCTTTTATTCTCTCGGCAACTAAATCTTGACCTTTTGCCAAGACGACAGGCGCGACCATACCAGCTTTGTAGAATAGGGCAACTGCCAAGTGCGTCGGGTTCGTGACGATAACGTCGGCTTTCGGAACTTCCTGCATCATTCTCGACATTGCCATTTCGCGTTGCTTTTGTCTGCGTTTGCCTTTGACCTGCGGATCACCTTCCATTTGTTTGAACTCATCCTTGACTTCCTGTTTCGTCATCATCAAATCTTGAGTTGTCTGCCAAGATTGATAAGCGTAGTCCGCGATTGCCAGCACCATTATAACAGCAATTACTTGAAATGCCATAGTAAAAATTTTGTCGGCAATTTCTGTCAAACTGTGAGTCAAGTCGTAGTAAATGAAGTATGGCATATAAGGAATTTCATCTTTAAGGTACAGGTAAAGAAAAAATCCTATGACAAGAATTTTAAAAAGCGACTTAAAAAGTTCAACCAGTGAACGCTTAGAAAAAATTCTGCCGAAACCGTTTATAGGATTTAATTTGTCAAGTTTGAAACCGATCGCCTCGTCAGAAATCATGAAACCGACTTGATAAAGATTTATAGCAAGTGCGGCGACCATAATTCCAAACATAATTGGCAAAGTCGTCTTCGCCATCAAAGCCATAATTCCTATAAAAAGTTCGCTGATGCCTTCAATAGAAGTTGACTGCGCCATGTGTGAAAAAAGATAAGCCGTGTACTCCGCAATATTTCCATAAATATATTCCCACAAAATTTTCAGGACAACGAAACCTGCCAAAAGTACAAAGGCGGTGTTCAGCTCCTGACTTTTTGCAACCTGCCCTTTCTTCCTCGCGTCTTCTCTTTTTTTGGAAGTTGGTTCTTCAGTTTTTTCACCTTCCGCGAAACGTTGCAAGTCGAAAAATTTTTCTGCAGGAATTACAGAACAAAAATTTTCACGGTGAAAGAAGTCTGACTGCGTTGGAAATATTTGTGTACATATCACTAAACATCACGTCCAGAAACAAAATATAGAAAGGCAGGAGAGCCGACAACATCAAAGTTCCTATCGTCAACTGCAGAGGAATACCGACGACAAAAATATTCATCTGCGGCATCGTCCTCGCCAAAATTCCCATGCCGACATTTGTCATCAAAATTGCAAAAGTCACAGGGATTGCAATTCTCATTCCTACCAGAAAAACCCCGTTGGTTATGTTAATTGCAAATTCACCGAGCGCAGGATTCCAAACTACGCCGTCCAAAGGTATTCGGCGAAAACTTTCAATCAAAGCTGTCAATATGAAATGATGACCGTTCACCACAAGAAAATAAATTACAGCAAGATAATAAAGAAAACTTCCGATAAGCGGAGCTTGCTGACCGGAAGTCGGATCCATGACATTTGCGACGGCAAAGCCAACCTGCATATCCATAATTTTACCTGCCATATTTATTGCAGCCATCGCAACGTAAGCGGTAAATCCAATTATCCAGCCGACAGCAAGTTCCTGAGCAATAGTTCCTGCGAACATTATGACAGTCGCCGGAGCAGTAACAACAGTTTCCTCAACAATGACAGGATAAACCACAAATGCAGTTGCCACAGCCGTCGCTCCACGAACTCGCGCTGAAACATTCATCGCTCCGAAAAACGGCGATATAAAAAAAATTCCACTCGTCCTCGCAAGCACCAGCAAAAATGCTGCCAGCTGTCCTTGCAGTACGTCAAAAAAATCAATCTCTGTCAAAGAATTTTTCTCCGCCTAACCGATTCTGCTTGGAATATTTACAATAATTCCTGTACAAAATTGCGTTATCAAACTGAGCATCCAAGGTCCGAAAATTAAAACCGCGACAAAGACAGCAATAATTTTTGGAATGAATGCCAAAGTCTGTTCTTGAATTGAAGTCGTCGCCTGAAATACACTAACCAACAAACCGACCGACAATCCAAATCCAAGCATCGGTGCACAAATTACCAACACAACTATTAAAGCCTCTTGTCCAATTTGAATTACTATATCTCCGGACACTTAAATTTTCTCCCTTCGGGACAAATTAGTTAGAAATTAGGAATGAGGAGTTAGGAATGAAAATCTAATTCCTAATTCATTTAAAACTTACAATTATAGAATTTACCAGCAAATGCCAGCCGTCTACCATAACAAACAAAAGTATCTTGAACGGCAGGGAAATCATAACCGGCGGCAACATCATCATACCCATTGACATCAAAGTTGTCGCAACGATCATATCAATCACGATGAAAGGAATATAAATCATAAAGCCGATTTGAAATGCCGTTTTCAATTCGCTAATCATAAAGGCAGGAATTAAAACAAAAGTTGAAACGTCCTCCTGCGTGTTCGGTCTTTCAGCCTCCGACAAATTTACAAAAAGTGCCAAATCCGACTCTCGCGTCTGCCTGAACATAAATTCTCGGACAGGTTCAAGAGTATTGTCTATCGCTTCCTCAACTGAAATTTGTCCATTCAGATAGGGCTGTATGCCATTGTCATTTGCCTGACTCCAATAAGGTGCCATAATGTAAAAAGTTAAAAACAAAGCCAAGCCGAGTATAACTTGGTTGGAAGGAACTGTCTGAGTTCCGAGCGCATTTTTTAAAAATCCTATGACGACGACCACGCGAATAAATGCCGTTGTCATTATCAAAAATCCCGGCGCAATGGTTACAATGGTCAAGACTGCCATTATCTCCAGAGTCGTTGCAACTTCCTGAGGATTTTCAGCCGTGCCGACTTCAACATTTATGCTTGGAATCAGCGGCGCAGCATCCGCTATGTTTGAAAAAATTAACAGCAACAGCAGTATATTTAATGCGAAATGCGAAATGCGTAATGCGTAATTGCTACTCATCTACTAATCTGCCCATCTACTTTTTTTTGAAGAGCGGCGGAATTTTTTTCACCAAGTCCGAAACTGATCCGAAATCTTGATAGAAAATGTCGCTCGCGGCTAAACTTTGCTCATGCAAATGTTCAATCATATCATTGTCAGTTATTTCGCCAAGCAAATTTATTCCGCCGTCAGTCACGCCTAACAAAAATACTCTGCCTGCCATTTCAACGATGCAGACAGAGCGATTAGGTCCCAACGGTAAATTTTCTAAAATCTTTCCGCCGCCTGCAGCCATTCGTGCAGAATTAAAACGCCCGCCGATGAACTTAGCTGCAAAATACGCCATAACAACGACAACTGCAAAGACAGCAAGCAGACTTGCGAGATAAGCAAGCGTTGACCACCATGAAACTGTCGTCGGTTGCGGATTAACATTTTCATATTCCGACAAATATCCTCCGGCAGCTCCGACAACATTACAGTTGAAAATCAAAACAACGCACAAAGACAAAAAAACAATCGGCAGGCAGATTTTAATTATTCGATTCATCAGCCGACAGCTTTACGCACTGCCTCAAGCACACGATCTGCTTGGAACGGCTTAACAATAAAGTCACGAGCTCCGGCTTGAATTGCCTCGATAACCATTGCTTGTTGCCCCATAGCACTGCACATAACAATTTTTGCATTAGGATCAATTTTTTTGATAGCCTTAACAGCAGAAATTCCATCCATCTCCGGCATAGTAATATCCATCGTTGTCAAATCCGGGTGCAACTCGTTGTATTTCTCAACAGCCTTCATGCCGTTCTCGGCTTCACCGACAACTTCGTAACCGTTTTTGGACAAAATATCTTTGACCATCATTCTCATAAACGCCGCATCGTCAACGACTAACACTCGTGTTGCCATAATTCATCTCTCCTCATACATTTAATCTGAAAACTTTCATACTCACTTCAAATGCTTTTCGCAATTATAACCGATATATTTAAAATCGGCAAGAACTTTTATTTAATTAGGAGTTAGGAGTTAGGAGTTAGGAATTTAATTCCTCATTCCTCATTCCTAATTATGCTAGCCTTGCGGCGCGTTCTGACGGACTTGCAATTTCAGTTATGCGAACGCCAAAGTTTTCGTCGATAACAACAACTTCGCCTTTCGCTAAGAAATGTCCGTTGACTTGAATTTCTACAGGTTCGCCGGCTAACTTGTCAAGTTCGACAATCGAGCCGTTTGAAAGTTCCAAAACTTCCTTGATAGACTTTTTGGTTCTTCCGAGTTCGACTGTGACTTGCAACGGAACGTCCAAAATTAGTCCAATATTTGCTTCGTTGACTTGAACAGGTTCCATTGACAAAGGCATAAATTGCGCGGGCGATACCGGCATATTTGTTACTACATTTGGTTGCATTTGTGGTGCTCCATATCCATAACCTGGCGGCGGTGCCGCATATTGAGGTGGCGGGGCTGCATATTGTTGCTGTGGAGGAGGCGCATATTGTTGTTGCGGAGGCGGCGCAGCGTACTGTTGCTGGGGCGCAGGTGACGGCGGTGGAGGTGCAGCCGCAGGTTGTGGAGGTGGCGGCGGCGGTGCTGAAGGTGGCGGCGCAGTTTCAGGTGCGGGGGCGGCGGCTTCTTCTGCTCCTCCTCCCATTAAGAAACTGACCATTTCCTTAGCGACATTGACAGGCAAAATTTGCATAATTTCGCTGTCAATAAGTCCGTCGACTTCCATTTTGAAAGAAATTCTGACAATCGGATCAGTATTCTTCACCATCTCCGTGACAATTTCTTCCTTGCCTAAGTCGACCAAATTAACAACAGGCGGCGAAATATCAATTTTTTTATTGAACATCGTTGACAGACTGGTTGCAACTGCGCCCATCATCTGGTTCATTGATTCGCCGACCGCACTCATGTGAATCTCACTTAAATTGGTGTCGGGATTAGTTCCGTCGCCGCCCATCATCAAGTCAGCGATAATCGCCGCATCACTTGCCTGAATCGCGAGGACATTATTTCCGTCGATACCGACAGTGTAACCGACTTCAACAACAAGGTAAGGCAGCGGATAATGTTCCTGAATAATGCTCATCGTCGCCACAGTGACTGTGGGAGTGTTAATCGAAACTTTATGACCGAGCAAAGTTGAAAGTGTAGTCGCCGCGCTTCCCATTGAAATATTTCCAATTTCGCCGAGAGCATCTTTCTCAATGTCGGAAATAACATCGTCAAGATTTTGTCCCGAAGGAGGTGAATCACCGCCGCCGGCATCAGCTGAAGACGAATCGTCGCCTCCGCCTGAGTCTCCGGTTGCTCCGCCTGCCAACAGCGCATCAATTTCTTCTTGTGAAATCATATCATCGCTCATCGGTTTCCTCATCTCCTTCCGGTTCAACAATTTGTGTTATCTGGACTGCCATTTTTTTACCCGAAGTACCGGGTCGACATAAAAATTTTGTATTCTTTCCAATCCTGCACTTAAAATCTTCCTTGACTTTTGTGCCGAGTTGCAAAACATCGCCGAAACCTAAAGTCAAAAATTCGCGAATGGAAATTTGAACTTGCCCGACCTCGACGACAAAAGGCACAAGCGTTTTATCCAACTTCGCTTGAATAAGTGCAACTTGATCTTCAGTATCATCTTTTGAAATTGAGGACGCGACCCAGAAAGTTGTCGTCAACTTCGACATAATCGGTTCAAGTACAAGGTATGGAATACAGATATTCATCATACCTTCAATTTCTCCGACTTTCATTTGTATCGTGACAATGACAACCATATCTGACGGCGGAACAATTTGCGTGAACTGCGGATTAGATTCCGTCGTTTCCAGAAATGGATTTATCGTCGCGACATTTGCCCACGCCTCCTTGAAGTGTGTCATCGCTGTATTGACAAAGCGACGCATAACCGCATCTTCAATTTCAGTCAAAACGCGCGTTTTCATAGCTGTATTCCCATCGCCGCCGAAAACGCGATCTATAAAAGCAAATGCAATTTCCGTGCCAACCTCAAGGATAATATTTCCTTTCAGCGGCGGAACACCAAGCACACTTATGACGCTGGGATTAGCCATAGACTGAACAAATTCTTGATAAGTAAGCTGTTCGACGGAGGCAACATCGACATTTACCAACGTCCGCAAGTGCGTACTTAAATAAGTGTTCAGAAGTCTGGCAAAACTTTCATGCAACATATAAAGCGTTCGGATCTGATCTTTGGAAAATTTATCAGGTCGTTTGAAGTCATAAACTTTGACTTTTTTGCCGTCCGAATCTTGTTTCATCGTATCGGCATCAACGTCGCCGCTCATAACTCCGGCTAACAGCGCATCTATCTCAGCCTGAGACAGTACATCACCCGGCAAAATTTTTCCCCCCTAAATTCGCGCCGAAAGTTTTTTTAGCGGATAGTAAACAGTGGACAGTGAAAAACTATTCCTCGTCCGCTCTCACCTGTACACTAAATTTCAACAATTACTGCAACAGAAAACTTGTAACGTAAATATCGTAAACTGCGCCTGAACCGAGTTCGGCGTTAAGCGCATCCTTCAGTTGCTTTTTGAGTTCATCTTGATTTCCCGCATCAAGATCCTCAATTTTAACCGAACGCAAATATTGAGTAACAATGTCATCAATTTTTACTTGCGCATCGGGGTGAAGAGCTTTTGTTTCCTCATTCATTACAGATTTTTTGCCGGGATTCATTTCCAAAACAATTCCGGCTTTCAAATACTTCCCTGCACGCGGTCCACCGACGTTGACTAAAATTCCTTCTTTCGGATCACCGAGTTTGATGAAAACGCCTGCGTCATGGTGACGACCTTCGCCGCTGTCATCAACGGTTGCGTCTGCCATAATTTTAGTCGTGACGAAAATGGAAATTCCCGCCGCCAGTGCCAAACCTACAATCACCAAGACAACAATTAAAATTATCGGCGACTTCTTTTTGGGTTCGGGAGTAGATTCAACATCTTTCTCGTCATCAGCCATAATTTTTAATCTCCCTCCATTTTTTAATTACTTCAACAAAGCGCGGCGGTACTTTACAACGCGGCGCACAATTTCTTCCGCCGGTTCTTCGACGATCATTTTTTTCTCATTCATCAACGTAATAACTGTATCGGGGGTTTCCTCAATCGTTTGGATATGATCTGCGTTGAGGATAAACTTCCCCATTTTTTTGGATTCTGAATTAAATCTTGTCAATTCTATCATCGCTAACACCCCTTTTTGCTTTGAAAGATAATTTCACAACGCTATATTCGCCGCGATATTATAAACTCCTTTATTTTTACATTGTTGAGGCGAAACGTCAAGAAAAAAATTTTTATATTGCGTTGTTCATTTCAAAAATGTAATATTGTTGAAATGTAATATTCTTGTTGAAATATTTTGTAACGATCAAGTTCATGCTGTCAATTATCGGAAAAATTTTTTCTGATTTATCGAAAGTGGAGGAGAAAAAATTATGGCAAAAATTATTTTCATTGATGTGGACGGAACTTTGTTGTCTTATGAAAATATTTTACCGCCGAGCGCAACTGAAGCAATTCGTTCGGCGCGGAAAAATGGTCACAAAGTTTATATCAGCACGGGCAGAAGTCGCGCAGAAGTTTACGATTATATCTGGGACATAGGATTGGACGGAATGATCGGCGGCAACGGCAGCTATGTCGAGTCGGACGGAAAAGTTATCATGCACCAAGTTATTCCCTTCGAGGAAGCAAAACATATTGTCGATTGGTTGCACAGTCGCAAACTTGAATTTTATTTGGAGAGCAATGCCGGACTTTTCGCCAGTGAAAATTTTGAAACGCGCGGCGAACCTGTCATGCAGGAGTATGCGGCGCGAAAAAATAAACCCGGCGCAAAAAAAATTACAGTGCGCGAAGGTTTTCCCGATATGATTTTTGGCGAAAAAAATTTATTTCGCGACGACCTCAACAAAGTAAGTTTTATTTTGGAAAGTTATCAAGATTATCTCGACGCTGTGAAAGAATTTCCAAATTTAAAAGTCGGAACTTGGGGAGGCGCGGGAGAGACTGCTCTTTTCGGCGACGTTGGAGTTAAAGACATTACAAAAGCACACGCTATAGAAGTTCTGCTGAAATATCTCGGCGCAGACAAAAAAGATACAATCGCTTTCGGCGACGCAAAAATTGATATTCCCATGCTTGAATATTGCGAAGTCGGAATTGCTGTCGGCAGTGGCGGCGAAGAAATAAAAGCTATGGCTGACTTCGTGACCGATGCGGTTGAGGACGACGGAATTTACAACGCATTTAAAAAATTAAATTTGATCTGAAAAATTTTCCAATTCAGCAAGAATTTTGAAAAAATCCTCAGGATTTTCCGCGCGATTGAAATTATTTCTGAGTTCCGCGCCGCCTTTCAAACCTTTCGAGTACCAAGCGGCATGTTTTCGCATTTCGCGGACGGCGACTCCTTCGCCTTTGAACTCGATAAGTTTTTCAAAATGTCGGCGCATAATTTTTACTCGCTCTGCCAAAGTCGGTGGAGAATTTTTTTTGCCTGTCTTGAAATATGTTAGCAAATTTTTTATCAGCCAAGGATTTCCTTGACAGCCGCGACCAATCATCACGCCGTCGGCTTTTGTGATCTGTAAAATTTTATCGAAACTTTCAAAGTCACGAACATCTCCATTAGCTATGACGGGAATTTTCACGGCGGCTTTGACCTTCGCAATTTCTTCCCAATTTGCCGCGCCTGAATAAAATTGTTGTCTGCTCCTCCCGTGAACCGCAATAAAATCCACGCCGGAACTTTCCGCAACTTTCGCAATTTCGACGGCATTTAAATTTTCTTCGTCCCAGCCGAGCCGAATTTTCACGCTGAGAGGAATTGAAATATTTTTTTTGACGGCAGATAAAATTTCCCCAACAAGTTTAGAATTTTTCATTAAAGCAGAGCCTTCGCCGTTCTTTGTAATTTTTGGTGCGGGACAACCTAAATTAAAATCTAAAACAGCCGCCGAAGAAAATTTTTCGACAACGCCCGCCGCCTCCGCGCAAATTTTTGGATCTGAGCCGAAAATTTGAATTGCAACAGGTCTTTCTTCCTCGACCGACTTTAACATTTCAAAAGTTTTTTCATTTTTGTAATGGATTCCGTTCGCGCTGACCATTTCGGAAAACATCAGCAAATTTTTTTCCTCCGCAAGTTCGCGAACAATTATTCTGAAAGCCGCATCTGTTACGCCTGCCATCGGTGCCAAAAAAATTGGCGTTCTAAAAATTTCTTCGACTGTCAAAAAATTTTTCTCCCCTCAACCTAAATCATCAGACAACGCGACGCAAAATCGGAATACAAGAAAAAAATTTTTAAAATCTAAGAAGCTGTATTCACAGCTTCAGGGAATAGGGTTAAGGAAAAAGAAAACTCTTATCGCTCATCCCTAGAACTTGTGAATACAAATTCTAAATTCTGTTTCTTTCGTAAAGTACACGCAAACCTGAGAGCGTTAAGAAATGATCAATCTTGTCGATAGTTTTTGATTCGCTGGAGATCATTTTTGCAAGTCCGCCGGTCGCGATAACTTTTGCATGCCAGTTCTCGCCCATCTCTTTGCGGATTCTCCCGACTATCGCATCAATTTGCCCGACATAGCCGTAAATAATCCCCGCCTGCATACCTGTAATTGTGTTTCGGCAAATTATGCTTTTCGGGGGGACAAGTTCAATGCGCGGAAGTTTTGCCGTCGAACTCACGAGAGAATCGGCAGCGGCAACAATTCCCGGCGCAATTACTCCGCCCAAAAAATCTCCGACTTCAGATACCACGTCAAAAGTTGTTGCCGTTCCAATGTCAATGACTATTAAAGGTCCTCCGTAATTTTCAAATGCGCCGACGACATTTACAATTCTGTCTGCTCCGATTGCGCGGGGATTTTCATAATTTAATTTTATTCCTGTCTTGATTCCCGGTCCGACAATCAGCGGAGTAATTTTGAAATATCTTTCGCACATTTTGGTGAAGGGAACGACCAACGGCGGCACGACGGAGGAAATAATTATGTCGTTCACGTCCTGCAAACTTATTCCTTGATAGCGAAAAAGATCATTGATCAACATTCCGTACTCGTCACCGGTTTTTTGCCTGTCGGTAGAAATGCGCCAATGTTTCATCAAAACTTTTTCGGCGTAAGTTCCCATTACAATATTGCTGTTGCCGATGTCAATTACAAGTAGCACAGTTTAAATTCCTCCCAAAAGTTTGTAGAAAAAATTTTTTGAAATTATTTTGCCTCTGCCCAATTTTTTCCGCTGTGAACATCGACGACCAGCGGAATTTTTAATTTGCAAACATTTTCCATAGCGTCGCGAATAATTTTTTCAACTTGCGCGAGTTCGTCCGAAACAGTTTCAACTAAAAGTTCGTCGTGAACTTGGATAATCAGCCGACTTTTCAGACCTTGCAAATTTTTTTCTGCGCGAATCATGGCAAGTTTAATAATGTCAGCCGCCGTGCCTTGAATTGGAGTATTCATTGCCATTCGCTCGGCGAGTCCGCGCTGATGAAAATTTTTGCTTTTAATCTGAGGCAAATATCTTCTCCGTCCGAACATTGTAGAAACGAAACCAGTTTCCTGCGCCTGATTTATCGTCGCGTCCAAAAATTTTTTGACTTTGGGATAACGCTCGAAATAAAGTTTGATGTATTCTCCTGCCTCTTTGACGCTTGTATGCAAATCTTTTGAAAGTCCGAAGTCGCTGATGCCGTAAACAATTCCAAAATTCACGGCTTTGGCTTTGCGGCGCAAATCTGCAGTGACTTCAGAAATTTCCACGCCGAAAACTTCTGCCGCCGTCCTCGCGTGAATATCTTCCCCGCTCAAAAAAGCCGCAATTAAATTTTCATCGCCGGACATTTCAGCCAAGAGTCGAAGTTCAATTTGCGAATAGTCAGCCGAAAGTAAAAAGTCATAACCTTCGCCCGGCTCGAACAAGGCGCGAATTTTTTTTCCTTCCTCAGTGCGGACAGGAATATTTTGCAAATTCGGATCTGAACTCGAAAGTCTGCCGGTCGCCGTGACTGTCTGATTAAAATTTGTGTGAACGCGATTAGTTTTCGCGTCGATTAAATTTTTTATGCCGTCGAGGTAAGTCGATTTTAATTTTGTCAGAGCGCGGAAATTTAAAATCTCTGCAACAATCGGGTGACGATATTTCAAACTTTCCAGAACTTCCGCATTGGTGGAAATTCCCGACTTGGTTTTTGTCTTTGTATTTTTGACAGGCGGCAACTTCAACTTTGTAAATAAAATTTCCGCAAGCTGTTTCGGCGAATTGATATTAAATTTTTCGCCTGCCAAGTTGTAAATATTTTTTTCGATTTCTGAAATTCTGATTTCCATTTCGGCAGATTTTTCTTGAAGGCTTTCGGTGTCGACAAAAACTCCGCGCATTTCCATTTTCGCCAAAACATTTGTCAGCGGCAATTCCATTTCTTGATAAAGTTTCAGCAAATTTTCCGACGCAAGTTTTTCCGCATAAAGTTTGCCAAGTTTTTCCAGCGCAGTAACTTCGGCGGCAAGCGAATTGTCAGGAAGTTTCAAGCCGTCAAATTCCAAATCCAAAAGTTCAGCCGTCGAATAATTTTCGCGCTCAGGATAAAGCAAATAAGCCGCAAGTTCAATGTCGAAAAATTTTTCTGTTTCCTCGATTTCAATTTCGCGCAAAATTTTTTTCAAGCCGTTCACAGTCATTTTAGATTTTTGTTCGCGCAAAAGTTTTTCAGTCGAAACTTTGTCCAGCAAAAAAAGTTCGCCGTCCGCAATTTTCACGGCAGAATTTTTATTTTCATCATCAAAAGCGATAGACAAATTGTCAGCCAGAAAGATTTTATAAAAATTGTCCATCGACGAACTTGCGGGGACTTCCAGAGTTGCAAAATTTTTTTCTTCAGGAACAAAATCATTGAAAAGATTTTCCGGGTCGCCGAAAAGTTCATGAATTTTTTTCTTGGCGACGTTCAAGCCGAGCCGAGAGCAAAAATTTTCTGCCGCCTTCAAGTCAGGTTTGATTTCAAAATTTTCTGCGTCGAAAGTCACGCCGGGAACTTGACAATTTATTTCGGCGAGTTTTTTGCTGAGTTTTGCGATGTCGATTGAATTTTGCAGATTTTCGCGAACTTTTTTAGCGGAAATTTTTTCAATGTTCGACAAAATATTTTCCAAGTCGCCGAACTCCTGCAAAAGTTTTGTTGCGGTTTTCGGACCGATTCCCGAAACGCCGGGAATGTTGTCGGAATTGTCGCCGCTTAGTCCTTTGAAGTCCACAAGTTTTTTTGGCTCAAAACCGTACTCCGAAAAAAATTTTTCTGCGTCGTAAACTTCGACTTTAGTATTTTTTGTCAGCAAAACTTTTGTCGAAGAATTTATCAACTGCAAAGCATCCCTGTCACCGGTCACGATATAATTAGTAATTGGGAGTGAGGAATGAGGAATTGAATTTTCACTCCTGGTTGACAAAGTTCCAATGATGTCGTCTGCCTCGAAACCTTCGACCGCGACAGTTTTCAATCCGAGAACTTCGCAAAATTCTTTCAGCAGCGGAATTTGCGCTCCGAGTTCGTCAGGAATTTTTTCACGCGTCGCCTTGTAGTCGGGAAAAATTTCTGCGCGGAAAGTTTTTTTCGGCGTGTCCATCGCCACCGCCGCGAAGTCGGGCGAATATTCGCGCAGGAGTTTTAAAATTATATTTGCGAAACCCGCAACCGCTCCTGTCGGTTCTCCGCTCGGTGAAGTCAAAGAAGGCATCGCAAAAAAAGCGCGGTAAAAAATACTGCTGCCGTCAATCACCATAAATTTTTGCATTTTCAATTACTCCAAAACTTCTTCAATCACAACTGTTTCAATAACTTCGCCTTCAGGTTCTTGCGTCTCTACTTTTTCGGGGGAAGAAATATTTTCAAGTTCGGGAAGTTCGCTTGTCGGCAAAATTTCGGGAATAGGTTCAGGCTCGACAATCTCAGCAGGAGCGGGCGAGGCATGAAGTTTAAAAATTTTTTCGGAATCTTTCTCGGAAATATTTTCCAGTCCTCCTCCCACGCCGAACAAAGTTTCAACGTCTTCCGCATTAAGATAGAGTTGCTTTTTCAAATTGTAACCGGCGACTTCTCCCAAATCTGTTTTTAAAGTCGAGGACTCGGGATGCCATTCAAGTTTTGTTTTTAAAGAAATTGCGATTGGAACTGCAGGCAAGTAGGAAACTTCATCTTTAACGACAGCTTTTGCAAAAAATTTTCTGCCGTTCTGTTCTGTTTCGGGAACTTTTTCGCCGTCAATTTCCACGTCATACGCTTTGCCGATAAAAGTCGGTTTGCCGTCGGAGCTTTTAATTTTTTTTGCAATATCTTCATCGCTCACGAAAGGAGTCACGCCGTAAGCGTCGAGCCATTTGCTAACTTTGGCGACGTTCAGCGACTGCCAACGATAGCCGTCGGGATAAATGTAATAGACAATATTGCCGTCGTCAATTTTTTCCACGACGACGCGATTGTAAGTAATTTCTACAGGCGTTCCAACCGTCACCTTGTCAAAAAGTTCCTCGACATTTTTTTCCAACATTCTGACACAGCCGTTGGAAACGTAGTGACCAATACTGTCAGGGCGATTTGTGCCGTGAATCCCGTAATTGCCATGAATTTGCATCCAACGATAGCCGAGCGGATTATTCGGGCCGGAAGGAATTTCATACTCGGGATGCGCAGGATTTATCCACGGAGGATTTTTTTCTTTTGTGCGAATTTTATAGTAACCTGTAGGAGTCGGCGTACTCACTTTTCCAAGTCCGAGAGGATAAATTGCAATTTTTTTGTCGTCGTCGTAGAGAAACATAATTCGACTGGCGGAATTTATTACAATTTTTTTCGCCGCAGAAATTTCCGAAGTCGAAGAATTTAAAATCAGCGATAAAGTAAAAATTCCCGCCGCCAACTTTTTTAGAAATTTTGTCTGAAACATTTAAGTTTTGCACTTGCCTTTCTGAAAAAATATTTTCGCAAATACTAACATTTATAAAAAAAAATTACAACCGCGAAGTCGAGAAACAAAAAAATCTTGCTAAAAATTTTTCTTGCATTTAATATTGTTTCAGAAAAATTTTATGGCAAGGAAGGAATTTTTTTTATGATACCGGCAGAATACTCCAGAATAATTTTTTTAGTGACAGATTTAATCATGCCGCTGGTAGTCGGATACTTTTTGCACCGCGAAAAAATTTTGTCGGACAAGGCAGCAAATTTTCTCATCAAATTCAATGTGCGAGTAGTTTACACTTTGCTGACGCTTTTGAGTTTCTGGGTTTTGCCGATAACTTGGGATTTAGTTTGGCTGATACCTTTCGGGATGTTGTATGTTTTTGTGCCGGGCGCGATCGGCGCACTTTTTGCAAGGCGACACAAAAATTTATTGAATCGCGGAGCTTATCTCATGAGTGCGATGCTTTCAAACATTGGAACATTGGGCGGAGTTTGCGCTTTTATTCTGTATAACGAAACAGGTTTTGCTTACACTCAGATTATTGGAAGTTGTCAAAATATTTTAGTCGTTTTGGTTTGTTTTCCGCTCGCGCAATATTATCACAGCAAACATATCGAAGCGGCGCACGAGGAAACCGAGCCGATAAGTTTTCGCAAAATGTTTTTGACTTGGAATCAGTTGAGCTTGGTAGGAATAGCGATCGGTTTGCTTTTGAATTTTAACGGCGCGACGCGTCCTGAAATTTTGTCAGATTTATTTCAAGGCTTGATTCATTTCGGAGCGTGGGCGGCGATGTTGCCTGTCGGTTACCTGATAAATTTTTCCCACGCAAAATATTATTTCAGTCGAGTGTGGGACTTGGCAATTTTGAGATTTGTAATTATGCCAGCGTTCATCTATTTTGTTTCGCGACAAATTTTTACAGACAAAATTTTGCTCGACACACTTTTTGTCTGCGCGATGGCACCGACGGCAATTAACGCTGTCTTGGCATCAAGACTTTACAAACTTCACGTCGATTTGGCTGTTACTTCTTTTTTGATGACAACGGCTATGTTTTTGCTGATAATTTTTCCGACATTCTTTTTTCTCACGAGATAAAAAATTTTTTTCAGCCTTTAATTGCTTTGCGTTTCATTACATAATTCCACAAAGTCACAATGACAGTCGCGCCGAGTTTCGCAATCATGTAGTGCAAAAAAATTTTTTCTACAAAAAACCACATGCAAAGTTGATTTAAACCAAGACCGACGATACTCGAACCGATAAAAATTGTCGCTTGCTTGGGAGTTTGTTTTTTCGCGCCCTTAAAGACATAGACAACGCACAGCCAATAATTAAAAATTACCGATGCGGTGAAAGAAATTCCTGCCGAGTAAAGATAGTGAACGCCGAAAAAATCTGTCAAGCCGAAAAGTATTCCCATGTCAACCAAAAGACTCAAGCCGCCGACAAAACAAAATCTGACAAATTCTTGCAACTTTTCGCGTTTCATTCTTTCACCTTCAATGCGCTGAAATTTATCGCGGAAATATTTTTTTCCTCAAGTTTTTGTAAAATTTTCGGCGAAGTCACTGCGGCAAGTTCTCCTTCAAAATCATGTTCCCAGTCGCAATATTTTTGCAAAATTTTATTGTCTGTTCCCGGGTGCAACATAATTTCTGTCGCGCCGTCCTCAAGTTTGTCCAAAAGTTTCGACAAAAAATTTTCGTCAACTGCTTCGCCTGCCACAATTCCTGTAAAATGTTCCGGCGTTGCAAAATTTTTTTTATGCGCTTTGTAAGCCGCAAATTTTGCCAGCGAACCAAGTCCAAGCCGTCCGACAAATTTTCCAATGCTGTCAAGTTCTCCGTCAAAAATTTTTGTTTCAGAAACTCGCATGGCAGAAATTTTTGCGTCCTCAGCCAAGTCCAAACAAATTTCAATAATGCCGGGAATATGATGCAAATGTTGATGACTGTCGAAGTGAGTCAACTTCAAATCGGCGCGATGAATTTTTTCAAGTTGCGCGGCAAGTTCAGATCTAATTTCCTCCGTCGAAACTTTTCCCTGCAAATATTTTTTCAGAAAGACAACGTAATTTTCAAAAAAATTTCCGTCCTCATCGACCAGTGTTGGAATTTCTTTCGGAGGAAGAACAGGAAAACCGTTCGCCAAAGTAAAATGTATTCCAACGCCGAGCTTAGGATTTTTTTTCGCAACGTCAACAGCGTCGTCAAAAGCAATCCCGCCTGCCATAATTGTAGCCGAGCGAAGACAACCTTCCTTCAAGGCTTTTTCGACTGCGCGATTTATCAATTCATGCCGACCAAAGTCGTCCGAGTTCACAATCAAATTTTTCATTCGTTCACCTTCAAAAAATTTTTTCAGAAAACTTTTCGCGCTGATTATAACAAAGCGCGAAATTTTTTCAACAAAAAAGCCCCGAACAATTTTTAAAATCGGCGAGACATTTTTCTATGGTTGTCAATCATTCAAAAACAAGGTAGTTGCTTTCAAAAATTATTTTGACTTTGCGCTTGTTTTTTTGGAACTTGGATCAGGATTGTCGTTGCCGGTGTAGTCTGAGGAATTATTTTTGTCGTCCGGCATGACAGATTCTCGAAATTTATTCCAAAATTCCGAGTTGTGTTTTCCTGCATCGTCCGCGAAAAATTCTATCTGACTTCTTGCAGAAAATTCATAATAATTCTTTTCGGAATTTCTTCCGTCCGCATCTGAGGAAAGTCCTGCGACTAAAATCGCGCTGCCCAGTAGCGTCACGAGTATAAAATTTTTTACCGATCTTTTCATATAACTCATTCCTTGCTAAAAATTTTTCAATGCACATACCTTGCTCGCGGAGGTCCGAAACTTTTTGGCGGCATTGAACCTCGTTGACCCGGGTAAGCTGTCGGGCGACGCACAACATAAACTTTCGGCGGCTGTTTCGGTTGCCTTTGAACATAGACAGGCTGATTATTTTCATCTTTCTGCATACGGCGCGGAAATTCTTTCGGCTGATAAGTTATTCTTGTCGATCCGCGTTTGGAATTTCTGTAGCGAATTTTTTCGGGCAGAACAGGCATCGCAATTCGGCTCCTCAATTCCTGAAAATTTATATCCGCCGCTTGGACTTCCGAAACTTCAAAAGTTACTGTAATTAAAATTGCAACCGCCGCCAAAATTTTAAAACTTGCTTGCATTGAATTTGCCTTTCAAAACAATTTTGCGACTCAAGCTGATGAAAAAATTTTTCCCCATCGCCTTCCAATTTTTCTGTATTCTACAAATTTTTTTTTTGCCTGTCATTAAATTTAGATTAAAAATTTAAAGTCAGCAAGAATTTCTGAAGTTCCATGAAAATTAAGTCAATGAGGTTTGTCAGTTTTTTTTGTGCGAAAATTGGCAGGAAAATTTGCGGAGATGAAAGAAACAGTCCGCAGAAATTTAGTTGTAGATGTAAAAATTTTTTTGTTGGGAAGATGATTTTTTATTATGGAAGAAATAAAACCAAGTTTGACAAATTTTATTGAAGGCGGAGATTTTTTTCAAAAAATTTTGGTCGTGGAAAGTTCAGATTATATTTCGGAACTTGAGGAAAGATTTCCGACGGCAGAAATTTTTTTTATCACGCCCGACGAAGACGTTGCGGAAAAATTTGAAGACGATTCGCGAGTAAAAATTTTTTTAATGGACTATCGCGAAGAAATTTTGCCTTTCGACGAAGAATTTTTTGATCTGATAATCGGCGACTTGACTTTGGAAGTTGTAATAAATCCTCAAGATATTGCCGCCGGTTTTTCGCGTTATTTGAAACAGACAGGAATTTGGCTGACAAGTTTTAGAAATGTTCGGCACTGGATTTTTTTGGAAAAACTTATGCGCGGACATTTTGGAGGAATTGTTTCAAGATTCTACACGCGGCTGGAATTTGAAAGACTTTTGTATGCGTCATTTTACAAACATATTCGCGCAATGCCTCTGAGAAAAAAAGCTCCGCCAGAACTTTTGAAAAAATTGGTAGACTGCGGTTTTGAAAATCTCGGCGGCGACTTGGAAGTTGAATTTTGGATGATTCGTGCGGCGCGTTCGATGCCTGAACTCGCGCTTTTGAAGTCGATGTTTACTTTTGAAGTTCGCGACAAACTTTCCAGACTTTTGCACAGAATTGAGTATGATGTTTCGCCCGAAGAAAGCGTAAAAAATTTTTGGCAACTTTTTGATGAGGAAAAATTTTTCACCGATTATGCGGCGGCTTTTATTCGCTCGGTCGTCGTCCACCGCGAAAATTTTTATCGCAACTTAAAAAAATTTTCCTCGCGTCCCGAGACTGAGGAAATTATTTCTGAAACTGAATCGCTTTTCGATATTGAGCATGAAAGTTCTTTGCGCTGAAAAATTTATCTGATTCCAAAAAGTGCGTCGGCAAAATCTTTCGCGTTGAAAGGACGCAAATCCTCTGCGCCTTCGCCGATACCGATCCATTTGACAGGAATATTTAATTCTTCCTTGATTCCGATGATCATTCCGCCTTTTGCCGTTCCGTCCAACTTAGTCAAAACAATTCCGGTGACTTCGGCGGCGTTGGAAAACATTTCAGCTTGGCGAAGTGCATTTTGCCCGGTCGTCGCGTCGAGGACAAGCAAAACTTCGTGCGGCGCACCTGAAATTCCCTTGCCGATGATGCGATTGATTTTTTTCAACTCCTCCATCAAATTAAATTTATTTTGAAGTCGTCCGGCAGTGTCCACGATTAAAATATCAAAATTTTTTTCGACAGCCGCCCTCGCCGCCGTCAAAGCGACTGACGAAGGATTTGCTCCTTCCTCGCGCTTGACAATCTCTGCGCCTGTTCTCTGCGCCCAAACTTCCAACTGATCTATCGCCGCCGCACGAAAAGTATCAGCCGCCGCAACCATAACTTTTTTTCCCAGCGACTGATAATAGGCAGAGAGTTTTCCGATAGTCGTCGTCTTGCCTGCGCCGTTCACGCCGATCATCAAAATAACTTTCGGCGGTTTCACTTCCTCTGTCTTTCCTTCCTCCGCATTCAAAAGTTCGCGAATTTGATTCGACAAAAATTTTTTCACGTCGTCGGCAGAATTTATTTCAGACTTGCGAATACCTTTGCGAAGTCCTTCGATTAACTTTTCAGTTGTCTTTGTTCCAACGTCCGCCATTATCAAAGTTTCTTCCAATTCGTCAAGAAGTGCGTCGTCAATTTTTGTCGCGCCATGCAAAAGTTCGTCAATCTTGTCGGAAAATTTTTCTTTAGTCTTGCTCAACCCGGCTTTCAGTTTGTCAAAAAATCCCACGCTCAAAACTCCTTTCTGCTAATTAGGAATTAGGAGTTAGGAGTGAGGAGTTAAAATTCCTCATTCCACATTCCTAATTCCTAATTCCTCACTATCATACCGGTATTCTGTTTTCAATCGCCTTTGCAAGAGTCACGCTGTCCGTTCCTGCAAAATCCGCGCCGACAGCCAAACCTCTGGCAAGTTTTGTAACTTTCACGCCCGCAGGATTTAACAGCCGCGCAATAAATAAAGCCGTCGCGTCGCCCTCGACAGTCGGCTCGAAGGCGATAATAATTTCTTCAATTTCATTTTCACCGACGCGATTTATAAGTTCGCGCAAATGAATATCTTCCTGAGTGATTCCGGCGAGCGGAGAAATTAAACCGCCTGTGACATGATATTTTCCTTCAAAAAAACCTGCGCGTTCGATCGCGTCCAAGTCTTTCGCATCTTTCACGACGCAAATAATTTTTCCGTTCCGCTTTTTCGATTCGCAAATTTCGCAAACTTCGCGACTTTTGTCGATAGTATTGAAACAAATTTTACAGGCGTGAGTTTCATTTTTGACATTGCGGATAGCCGCCGCCAATTTCTCCACGTCGTCCGATTTCATTTCCACGATATGATAAGCAAGCCGAGCGGCAGTTTTTGCTCCGACACCCGGCAATTTTGTAAGCGACTCGACCAGAGTCGTCATTGCTTTTGAACTCATGAATTGCTTTCACCTAAAATTTTTTTTCTGAACAAATAAAATTTTTCTTCGACAGAATTTCACGGCTGACAAATTTTGCATTGAACATAGCCGCTCGCAACAGCCTCGTCGCGGGAAGAAAAAATAATTTTGTTCGCAGGTTTTATCTTCGCCGCAGAAGCGCAGTCCGAGTAGTGAAATTTTTTTGAATTGCTGTTTCCGACATAATTCGCCGACAAAACATTTGCCGTCGTCAACAAAATTATTCCCGCAAAAATTACCGCAAAAAATTTTTTCATTCTGCCGAGATCCTTTCTTTGAAAATTTTGTAAGTCCACGCTTGATAACACAAAACTATCGGAACAAAAATTACCGCCGCCACAGTCATGACCGTCAAAGTGTGCTGAGTTGACGACGCATTGTAAATCGTCAAATTAAATTCCGGCCTCAAACTGGAAATCATTAAATTGGGAAAGAGTGCGGCAAAAAATCCTACGGTTGACATCGCGGTCACTACTGTCGTTCCGAGAAAGGCAGGTTTAAATCTTCCCACGCGAGCAAATTGCCACGCACTGTAAAGAACGCCCAACGCCGAAGAAAAAATTACTATGCAGACAATCGACTTCGCCGACAAATCCGGCCCGAACATTTGCGTCAAAATATTTGTCACGATAAAAATTAAATAAGTCGCGCAAGCAAAAAAACCAACTCGCCAAGATTTTTTTGTCAGGTCGTAGAGAAGTTTTTCGTCTGCCAATTTCATTGTCAAAAAGTTCAAGCCGTGAAATAAAAACAGAGCGACAAACATCACGCCGACTAAAATTGTGTAAGGACTGAGCAAATTAAAAAAGTTTCCAAGATAATGCATCTGCGGATCAATCGGCAAGCCTTGAATTAAATTTGCGACTGCCACGCCCCACAAAAGCGCAGGTACAAAACTTCCGAAAATTATCGCGCCGTCCCAAAAAGTTTTCCAGTCTGAACTTTGAAATTTTCCGCGCAACTCAAAAGCCACGCCGCGCATTATCAAAGCGAACAGCATTAAAAACAGCGCGAGATAAAATGTACTGAACATTGTAGCGTAGAAATGTGGAAATGCCGCGAACGCCGCACCGCCCGCCGTGATCATCCAGACTTCGTTTGCGTCCCAAATCGGTCCGATAGATTTTACAAATTGGTTGCGAGTTTTTTCCGAGCGACCAAAAAGCAACATTCCAACTCCGTAATCAAATCCTTCCAAGACAAAAAATCCTGTGAACAAGACTGTTATCAAAATAAACCAAAGAATATTTAAATCCATCTTTGCTCCCTCCCTGTCGAAAAATTTCTGCAAATTATTTCGCCGAAAACTTTAATAATCCCTGCCGCAAAAATTTTTTTGTATGAGCGCAAAAAAAAATTCCGAGCGAAGTCGGAGAAAAAATTTTCCCGAAAAATATTTTATTTTGCTCCCTGTCGAAAAATTTCTGCAAATTATTTCGCCGCAAAATTTTTTTGTATGAGCGCAAAAAAAAATTCCGACCGAAGTCGGAGAAAAAATTTTTTCCTCGAAAAATATTTTATTCGTCGCTCTCGGGAATTTCTTCAGGCGCATTTAACATTTCACAAGTCGCGGGATACATTCCCTCGCTGCCACCGTGAATTGCTTTTTCAATCAGCGTTTTGATGTCGGCATCGTCCTCGTAAACCATCGCGATCAACATTGGCAAATTTACGCCGGTGACAATTCCGAAATCAGGATTTTTTTTGACAAGCTGAGTCGCCGCGTTGTAAGGACTTCCCCCGCGCAGATCGACCAAAAACAAAACGTGTTTGGGATCGCCGAGTTCATGAATTGCATTTTGATATTTTTCAGCAATTTTTTCTACACTCTCGCCTTGCACAAAAGTTACTGACTTAATGTAATCTTTTTGTCCGCAAATCATCGCGCAGGACTGAACCAATTCGCTGGAAAAAATTCCGTGAGTGCCAACAATAATTCCAAACATTTAAACCCCTCCTAAAAAATCTTTGCCGACAACTATTCAAAGTTGCGACTTAACAATTTCCTCTGCCTTCTCAAACATCTGCGGCAAAGCGTCAGGATTTTTTCCGCCGGCTTGCGCCATATCTGGACGACCTCCTCCGCCACCGCCGATAATTTTTGCAATTTCTTTAACAATTTTTCCGGAGTGAATACCGAGCGCGACAGCTTTTTTATCAGCCTTGACGACCAAAGAAATTTTTCCTTCATTGACAGCCGCCAAAACTAAAACGCCCTGCTCCAACTTCCCACTCAAAAAGTCTGCAATTTCGCGGAGTGAATCCATATCTTTCGCCTTCGCAATTCCTGAAACATAATTTAATTCGCCGATTTTTTTCGCCGCCATTAAAAGTTGTTGCGCTTCAGCTTTTTCGCGCACTGCTTGGACTTCGTCGAGCTGCTTTTTCATAATTTTATCTTCCGACAAAATTTTTTCAACTTGTGCAGGTAAATCTTCTGCGCGAACTTTTAAAATTTTTGAAACAAAATCCAAAATTTCTGTCTGTTTGTTAGCGTCGTTAATTGCCGCGCGACCTGTAATTGCCTCAATTCTGCGAACACCCGCTGCAATTCCGCTTTCGCTGACAATTTTAAATCTGCCAATTTGCCCGACATTTTTCACGTGACTGCCGCCGCAAAGTTCCACGCTGAAATTTGGAACGCTGACCACGCGAACAATATCGCCGTACTTTTCGCCGAAAAGTGCCATCGCGCCGAGTTTTTTTGCGTCGTCAATTTTCATTTGCTGAATGTCAACGTCAATCGCTTTTAAAATTTCTTCGTTGACGAGTTCCTCGACTTCGGCAAGTTGAGCAGGCGTGACAGGTTCAAAATTTGAAAAATCGAAACGCAAACGCTCCGGCGTGACTAAACTTCCTGCTTGATGAACTTGTTCGCCGACAATTTTTCTTAACGCGGCTTGAAGTAAATGCGTTGCAGTGTGATTTCTTGCTGAAGAAAGTTTTTTATCCGCGTCGATTTTAATTTTGACAACTTCGCCGACTTTAATTTGTCCTTCCTCAATGTACGCTTCGTGATAAACAGTTCCGTCCGCAAGTTTTTTAGCATTATCGACGCGAACTTTACCGACTTCGCCAAAAAATTCTCCGCAGTCGCCGACTTGTCCGCCGCCTTCAGCATAGAAAGGAGTTTTTTCTAAAATAATTCCAACTTCCGCGCCGTCCGCAACTTCATCAAGCAATTTTCCTTTTTCCCAAATCGCCACAATTTTTGATTCAGAAACTTTTTCGTCAACTTTCAAATTTTTTGTGTCGATGCTTGAAAGGTCAGGAATTGCCGCCCATTCATTTGCACTGCGAGCATTTCTAGCGCGTTGGCGTTGATTTTCCATTTCAGCGTCGAAACCTTTTTTGTCTGGAGTCAAATTATTTTCCTGCAAAATTTCTTCCGTGAGTTCGTAAGGAAATCCATAAGTGTCATAAAGTTTAAAAATAAATTCGCCGCCGAGTTCAGTTTTTCCGGAATTTTTCACCGCATCAATTTCTTTCGTCAAAAGTTCCATTCCCTGCGTCAAAGTTTTTGCAAATTTATCTTCCTCAATGCGAATAACTTTTTTAATGTAGTCAATGTTGTTTGAAAGTTCCTCGAAGTCGTCCACGCCGTCATAAATTTTTTTCACCGCGTCGACTGCGCCTTCAAGAAAAGCATTTTTAATTCCCAACATTCTGCCGTGACGAATTGCGCGACGCAAAATTCTTCTCAAAACATAGCCGCGCCCTTCGTTTGAAGGCAAAATTCCGTCCATAATCATAACGGACATACTTCTTGCGTGGTCGGCAATGACTTTGAAAGAAATATCTTTCTTCGCGTCCGCGCCGTACTTCAAGCCGGAAATTTTTTCGACGTACTCGATAATTGGAAACAGCAAATCAGTTTCAAAATTTGTCATTTTATTTTGCATAACTGATGCAAGTCTTTCAAGTCCGCAACCTGTATCAATATTTTTATGTTCGAGCGGTTCATACTTGCCGTCCTCAGTTTTGTTGTACTGCGTGAAAACCAAGTTCCAAATTTCCAAATATCTGTCGCAGTCGCAACCTGGAGCGCAAGTATCTTTTCCGCAGCCGCGTTCTTCGCCCAAGTCAATATAAATTTCGCTGTCCGGCCCGCAAGGTCCGCCTGTTCCAATTTCCCAAAAATTATCTTCCATTTTTACAATGTGCGAAGAAATTAAACCTTTTTGCTGCAACCAAATTTTTTCTGCCTCGTCGTCCTTCGGATAAATTGAAACCCAAAGTTTGTCTTTCGGAAGTCCGCAAACTTCAGTCAAAAATTCCCAAGCCCAAGGAATTGCTTCAGCTTTAAAATAATCGCCGAAAGAAAAATTTCCCAGCATTTCAAAATAAGTATGATGCCTTGCAGTGCGTCCGACGTTTTCAATGTCACCGGTTCTCACGCAACGTTGCGAAGTTGTCACTCTGCGACGCGGAGGAGTAACTTTGCCGGTAAAAAATGCCTTGAACGGAGCCATGCCCGCGCCAATCATCAAAAGCGTCGGATCATCTTTCGGAATCAAAGATGCGCTCGGCAAATGTAAATGTCCATGCTTTTCTTCAAAAAATTTAATGTACGCTGTGCGAATTTCATTACCAGTCATATATTTCAAAATTTTCAACCTCCAAAAAATTTTCTAACTGCGAAAGTATAGCACAGCAAATTTAAAAACTCAAAAATTTCTGCGACAAAAAAATTAAATTTGAGACAGAAAAACTTCGACAAAAATTTTTCTGCCGAAGTAATTTTTTTTATTTCTCGCGAGATTAAATTTTTTTCTCCGGCAACGTGGCGTCGCCTTCGGTTTGCGCGATTTTATTTCGCAACGTTCAAACTTTTTCTACGCCGAGAGAAATTTTTTCGCCGTTAATGTCCCAGTCTTTAGCGTCAGAAATTTTTTCAAAAATAATTTCATCAGCCAGCGTGATAGATTTAATTTCTGCAGAATTTTTCTTGATAATTTTTGCAAGTTTTTCATTTCCCGACGCAAAAATTTTAATTCTGTTAGTGACTTCAAAATTTGAATCGCGTCGCATAGTTTGAACTTTGCTGATAATTTCGCGAACAAAACCTTCCTCAATGAGTTCAGGCGTTAAAGTCGTCGAAAGCGCGATAGAAATTTCATTGTCAGTTTGACAGTTGTAACCTTCGCTCTGCGCGACAGAAATTTCAATATCTTCCTGCGTCAAAATAATTTCTTCGCCTTCGACAGAAATTTTTAATTCGCCGGTCTTGTCGAGTTCAACTTTTGACTTCGCGCCGTCCAAAGTTTTTAAAATATTTTGAACTGCAGACATTTTTTTGCCGACCTTTTTGCCCAGAACTCTGAAGTTAGGTTTAATGTTGTATTTAACAAATTCTTCCATGTCTGCGCGGAACTCGACCGACTTAACGTTGAGTTCGTCCTCGACAATCTCAACAAAAAATTCAGGCAAAGTCGCAGGAGCTTTCACAAACATTTTTTCAACAGGCTGACGATTTTTAATATTTGCAGAATTTCTAGCCGCACGACCGAGCACAACAATTTTCAAAACTTCGTCCATGTTTTTCTCAAGTTCGCTGTCGATAAATTTTTCTTCAGCAACAGGGAAGTCGCACAGGTGAACAGATTCAGGCGCGGAGTTGTCGATTGAGCAAACTAAATTTCTGTAAATATTTTCTGTGATGAAAGGAATCATCGGCGCAGAAATTTTTGCAAAAGTAACAAGCGCAGTGTAAAGCGTCATGTAAGCGTTAATTTTATCCTGCTCCATACCCTTTGCCCAAAATCTTGCGCGACTTCTGCGGACATACCAGTTTGAAAGTTCGTCGATAAAACTTTGCAAGGTTTTTGCAGTTTCAGGAACTTTATAAGCCGCAAGACTTTCATCAACAGTTTTCACGACAGAATTTAAGCGCGACAAACACCACTTATCCATTACAGAAAGTTTATCGTAGTCGAGTTGATATTTAGTTGCGTCGAAGTTGTCAATATTCGCGTAGAGAACAAAAAATGCGTAAGTATTCCACAGCGTGCCGAGAAATTTTCTCTGTCCTTCAGTAACTGCGTCATCAGAAAATTTGTTCGGCAGCCAAGGCGCGGAATTTTCATAAAAGTACCAGCGAATTGCATCTGCGCCATGTTTTTTCAAAGTTTCCATCGGCGCGACTGCGTTGCCCTTCGACTTCGACATTTTTTGACCGTCCTTGTCGAGAACCAAGCCAAGCACAATTACATTTTCAAAACTCGGCTTGTCGAACAGCAAAGTTGAAATTGCCAGCAGTGAATAAAACCAACCGCGAGTTTGATCAACTGCCTCGCTGATGAAGTCGGCAGGAAAATGATTTTCAAAAATTTCTTTGTTCTCGAAAGGATAGTGCCACTGCGCGAAAGGCATTGCGCCGCTGTCAAACCAGCAGTCGATAACTTCAGGAACTCGATGCATTTCGCCGCCGCATTTTTCGCAAGAAAAAGTCACGTTGTCAATGTATGGTCGATGCAATTCAATATCTTCAGGACAATTTTTCGACAGCGATTTTAATTCCTCGATTGAGCCGATTGAATGTTGATGACCGCAAGAACACTCCCAAATATTCAGCGGAGTTCCCCAGTACCTGTTGCGAGAAATTCCCCAGTCTTGAACATGTTCCAACCAATCACCAAAGCGACCTGTGCCGATCGTCGGCGGAATCCAATTTATTTGCGAATTATTTTTCAACAGATTTTCTTTAACCGCAGTCATTTTGATAAACCAAGACTCACGCGCATAATAAATCAGCGGAGTATCACAACGCCAGCAGTGCGGATAACTGTGTTCAAAAACTGGAGCTTTAAAAAGTTTTCCCGACTTCTTTAAATCTTCCAAGACAAGCGGATCAGCATCTTTAACAAAAGTTCCTGCCCAATAAGTTTCTTGAGTCATATTTCCTTTGCCGTCCACGAACTGAACAAAAGGCGTGTCATATTTTTTGCAAACGCGATTATCATCTTCACCAAAAGCCGGAGCACAGTGAACAATTCCTGTGCCGTCCTCAGTCGTGACATAATCGTCGCAGACCACGATGAAAACATTTTTCTTGCCGGATTTTTTTACAATTTCATCTGCGAAAGGATAGAGCGGTTCATATTTTTTAAATTCTAAATCTTGACCTTTGAACTTCGCCAAAATTTTTTTCTCGCCCTCGAAGTCAGCAAAAACTTTTTCAACTAACGCTTCAGCCAAAATATATTTCACGCCGTCGACTTCGACTTTGACATAATCGACTTTCGGATTGACGCACAAAACTAAATTTGAAGGCAAAGTCCATGGCGTTGTCGTCCAAGCCAAATAAAATGCGTCGTCGTCCACAGCTTTAAATTTCACGACGGCGGAGCGTTCTTTCAAATCTTTGTAGCCGAGTGAAACTTCATGACTTGAAAGCGGAGTTCCGCAGCGCGGGCAGTACGGCACAACTTTATGACCTTTGTAGAGCAAATCTTTTTCCCAAATTTTTTTGAGTGCCCACCATTCGGACTCAATGTAATTATTTTCGTAAGTGATGTAAGGATTTTCCATATCAGCCCAGAAACCGACAACGCCGGAAAATTCCTCCCACATTGCTTTATACTTCCAGACAGACTCGCGACACTTTTTGATGAAAGGTTCAATGCCGTACGCCTCAATCTGATCTTTGCCGTTAATGCCGATAAGTTTTTCAACTTCAAGTTCGACAGGCAAGCCGTGAGTGTCCCAGCCGGCTTTACGCAAAACTTTTTCGCCTTTCATTGAGTGATAGCGCGGAAATAAATCTTTAATGACGCGCGTCAAAACATGTCCGATATGCGGCTGACCATTCGCAGTCGGCGGGCCGTCATAAAAAGTATAATCTTTGCAACCTTCGCGCTGAGAAATTGCTTTGTCGGCAATTTTATTTTCTGCCCAAAAATTTTCAACTTCTTTTTCGCGACTTGCAAAATTTAAATTAGTATCAACTTTTTTGTACAAATTCATAAAATGAAAAACCTCCAAAATTAAAATCAGAATATTTTTCGTCATTTCGCCGTGACAAAACTTTTTCCTGCAATAAAAAACTTTTAAAGCTTCAAGGAATACAAGTTCCAAATTCAACTGATTGATAAAACTTTTTTTACTTGAGGTGATTGACTTGCAAAGTCACTTTGTGATAAATTTATTTCAGATAATTTTCACAAAGCAAAGGAGTGATTGAAATGAAAAAAATTTTGTCGGCAATCTTGACGATTTTTTTTATTTTCACTTCCCAAAATTTTTCTTCCGCGATGAATTTAAATGTTCGCAACGGAGATTTGCGCTCTACAATTATGATGGTGGCGAAGACAGGCAGATTAAATGTTTCTGTCGATGATTCTGTGGACGGAAAAATTTCTGTAACCTTGATTGATGTTTATCCTGAGGACGCTTTGGAGATTATCGCCAAGACAAATAATTTAAAATTTGCGGAAGTGGATGGAACTTACATTTTCACGACGAAGCAAAATATTTCTTTAATGCAAACTTATGTTTTGCCAATAAAGTATGGCGACGCAAAATTTCTGCAACAAGCTGTCGGTATGTCTTTAGAAAACGTCACAATAAAGGAGAGAACTCCTGATAGAATTGTTGAAAATAAGGATGGCACCGGCTATTCTGTTTATGATAAAAATAGTCAAAATTCTGATGAAAACACAAGAGTTATTGATAAAAATAGTCAAAATTCTGATGAAAACACAAGAGTTATGATAAATCCTGACGTGAACGCTTTAGTTTTGTTTGGAACTGCGGACGAATATGAACGCGCAAAAAAACTTCTGGAAACTTTGGACGTGGAATTAAAGCAAGTTTCAGTCGAGGCAAAAATTGTCGCCATTGACAAAAACGCAAGCAAAAATTTAGGCGTTGAGTGGATGTGGTCAACCGCTCCGCAATATCCTGAACGCGACATAGAATACAATGCGCCAAGTTACAATTCAAATGGAACTTTGCGAACGCCGGAATATTACAGAGAAGAATATACTCGTAAAGCAAATGACAATACAGGCTATGGAATTTTGCAATTTGGTCGCGGACCTGAAGGAATACCTTTTGAATTTTATTACGGCGCGAAAATAAATGCGCTTGTCACGGACGGCAAGGCAAAAATTTTATCTCGCCCGAACGTCACTACAATTCAAGGACGCGAAGCAATTATAAATGTCGGCAATAAAGTTCCGGTTCGCACTGTCCAAGTTACAAATTCCACTTCGACCACTTCGATAGAGTACAAAGACGCAGGAATAATTTTGAAATATACTCCGCGAATAAATGACGACGGAACAATTACCGCGACAATTCACACCGAAGTCAGTACGCCGCAATATGTTGCCGAAATGCAGGCTTACAGATTTAATACTCGCTCAGCTGATACAACTGTCACTGTTCGCGACGGCGAGCCAATGATTATCGGCGGACTTATCGGCGCAGAGGAAGAAAAAAGTTTGATCAAAATTCCTTTCTTGGGCGACCTTCCAATTTTAGGTGCGTTGTTCAAGAATCACCACAAAAGCAAAACTGAATCTGAACTTATGATTTTTTTGACTGCTCATGTTCTGAATGGAGCAAGCAAATAAAATAAAATCGTGAATCTTAACTGAAAGACGAGAAAGAATTGTTCCAAAAAACTTGACAAATAAAAATCTTAGTTGTAAAATGCGCCCAACTTGAAGGACGGCAAGAGAAAAGTTCAGAGGAAACATGGACACTCCGAAAAAATTTCTCAAAGCTGAACTGAAAGTCAAAGTAAAAATTTTTCTAGGCGTTCATCTCTAAGGAGGATGTTCAGAATGAAAAAATCAGTTATCGCAGCTTTGACAGGTGCATTGGTAGTTGGAGCGACCGCAACAACTTTTGCGGCGGCAAATCCTTTCAGTGATGTTCCTGCAGGTCACTGGGCTTACAATTCAGTCACTAAACTTGCGAGCGAGGGCGTTATCGAAGGTTACGGTGACGGAACTTTCTTGGGCAACAGAAACATTACGCGTTACGAAATGGCGCAGATGATTGCAAAGGCAATGGCAAAAAATCCCAGCGGCGCAAGCAAAGCCGAACTTGATAAACTTGCGGCAGAATTTAGAAATGAACTCGACAGTCTCGGCGTGAGAGTTTCTGAGCTTGAAAAACATTCCGATATGGTTCAGTGGACAGGAGAATTGCGTTATCGTTATTGGAATGACAAACGCGATCTTATTGGCGGAGGAGAAAGAAAAGCTACTCGCAATCAGTTGCAAATTCGCTTGTTCCCGACTGCTGAAGTTAATGAACATTGGAAAGCAAAAGCTCGTTTCACCGCAACCAACAATGTCAAAGATGACACTACAACCGACTTGGCGTTGACTTATGTTTATGCGGAAGGCAAATACAAAAATTTTGAAATTGATTTAGGAAAAATGCCGCTTTACAGTAATGCAGACAGCGGAATTGTGGCTGATGATTTCTTCAGCGGCGGACGTTTGATTTTCGGCGACAAATTTAAAGTTTTAGTCGAAGGCGGACGTTGGAGTACAATCAGCAATGCTGATCCTGCGGATTACGTCGGTGCGGATCTTCTCTACGACAACAGCAAATTAAATTTCGGTGTCGGTTATCGTCATTTCAGTTCGGATGCTCTCACAGTGACAAATAACGACGGCTCGGACGATGCAAATATCTGGAGCGTCGGAGCCGGATATAAATTCGGCGACGTAAAACTTTCGGGAGCATACGCTGAGAATACTGAAGCTGATTATTACAAACGCGGTTACAATATTGAGCTCGCTTATGCCGGTGCGAACAGAAAGAAAGAAGGCAGCTGGGGAGTTTTCGCGGCTTACAGATATGTTGGTGCTAATGTTGGTTTTGCTCCTACTTTTGATCCTTGGTTCGGCACAACGAACAAAAAAGGCGTTGAAGCAGGATTAACTTGGTCGCCGCTGAAAAATACTTTGACAAAGGTCAGTTATTTCTCAGGCAAAACTTTAGATACAAAACAAGACGATAAAACTATTTTCGCTCGCGTCAGTCTCTTCTTCTGATAAAAAAATTTTCAGAACGAAAAATATTTCAGACAAAAAAATTATCCTCCAAATGCGGGGGATTTTTTTTCGATTAAATTTCTTCAAGTTGTGCGGAGTCGATAAAAATTTTTTTCGCCGCAACGTCAATTTTTTTTACGACAGACTTTATGGCGGGAATTAAAATTTCATTTTCGCCGACAACTTGAAAGACATCGTTGCTGCCGGTTTTCAAAACTTCGGCGACTTTGCCAAAAATTTTTTCGCCGTCGGAAACTTCGCAGCCGATTATGTCGAAAGTGTAAAATTCTCCTTCGTCCAAAGGTGCGGCATCTTTTCGATCGACTTGCAAAAATTTATTTGTCAAAGTTTTGGCAAGTTCTCTGTTGTCAATTCCGACAAACTTTATAAAAATTTCACCGCCGATATTTTTGACGCTTTCGATTTCAAAAATTTTTTCGCCGACAAAAATTTTTTCAAGATTGTCAAATCTGCCCTCAAAATCTGTCAGCGAAATTATTTTTAAAGTTCCGTCCAAGCCGCGAGCTTTTCCAAGTTTACCGATTTTAATTTTATTCTCTGATCGCAATGATTTTATCATCCTCAATCAAAATTTCCACGTTCACAATGTCGCGCATATTGTCGCCGATTTTCAATTCGACTTGACGCTCCAAAGTTCCCTGATTGATCTCTGCGCCTATAGAAAGTTTTTCCATAGTTTCTTTGCGAATAATTGCCTCTTCGCGGCGGCGTTGACGCTGAGAAATTTCGTTGCCGTAAAAACGCGCAATTTGCTCGCTCTGTTCGGGGTGATTATCCAAGTCGCGCTGACGATCAATGCTGATCTGTTTGATTTCCAAATCCATCTGCTCAACGAGTTTTGTAAGTTCATTAAGCGTGCGCTCTTTAAGTTTCTCGGTCAATTTTGCTTTGACCGAAACAGGAACTGTTACTAAAACACTGTCCATTATTTCTACCTCCTCAAGTTCGATAAGTTTAGCCAAAATATTTTTTTATGTCAACATTCAAGTTGTAGCGTTTGAAGCGGGACAAATTTTTTTCAGCGGACAATCCGAACATTTTGGATTTCGCGCCTTGCAAATTTCTCTGCCGTGCCAAATTAACCAATGGTGAGCAGCCGACCAATTTTCGCGCGGAATAATTTTTTGCAGACCGAGTTCGACTTCCAACGGAGTTTTGCCTTCGGCGAGTTTCATTCTGTTCGCCAATCTGAAGACATGAGTATCGACGGCGATGGCGGGAGTTTTAAAAGCCACGCTTGTTACGACGTTTGCAGTTTTTCGACCAACGCCGGGCAGTTTTACAAGTTCGTCAAAGTCTGCAGGAACTTCGCCGCCGTAATTTTCCAACAAAAGTTTTGAAGTTTCTATAATGTGTTTTGATTTTGTTTTGAAAAAGCCGCAAGGTTTTATAATTTTTTCCAATTCGACCTGCCCAAGTTCTAAAATTTTTTGCGGAGTATTTGCAATCGGAAATAAAATTTCTGTAACTTGATTGACGCGTTTATCAGTACACTGCGCGGACAAAATTACTGCGACCAAAAGTTCAAAGGCAGAATTGAATTTCAGTGCGGGAACTGCGCCGCGATAAGTTTCCTCCAAAATTTTTAATTCCTCAAGTCGAAAATCATTCCTCAACTCTGAAATCATTCCTAATTCCTAACTCCTAACTCCTAACTGACAAAAGCTCCTCGCGTGTCCAAATCCAAAATCAAAGCATCGGCTTTCACTTCGTTTTGCTTGAAGGTCTGAACCATCTCCGTCGCAATTTCATTTTCAATTTTCTGACTCGCCGCAGTGAAGGCTATCAAACAAGGACCCGCGCCGGAAAGAGCAACGCCCAACGCACCAGCTTTCTTCGCGGCTTGAAAAACTTCCTCCATACCCGGGACTAAATTTTTTCTGTAGGGCTGATGAAGTGCGTCGTTAAATGCGAAAGACAAAAATTTTTCCTTGCCTTGAATTAAACTTGCAACCAACATTGAAGCGCGGCTGATATTAAAAATCGCGTCCTTCATCGGAACGGTTTGCGGCAAAACTTGTCTTGCGGTTCTGGTTGAAAGTTGGAAGTCGGGGACGGCGACGACCATTTTCAATTTTATTTTCGGCAGGAAGGAAAAAGTTTGTACCTGCCCTTTCTCGACGACGCTGACAGTAAATCCTCCGAAAAGTGCAGGCGCAACATTGTCGGGGTGTCCTTCAATTTCAGTCGCGAATTTTAATAAATCATTTTTACCGAAAGGTTTTTCTAAAATTTCATTCGCGGCGACAAGTCCCGCAACAATCGCCGCCGCACTCGAACCGAGTCCCCTCGACATCGGAATATTATTTTTCATTCTGATGACCGCGCCTTTGAACTTGTCATTTTGTTTCGAGCGTTCCAAGATCATTCGCGCAGACTTCCAAACAATATTTTTTTCGTCCGTCGGAATGGAGTCCGCGCCATCGCCCTGCGTTTCGATGACAAGTTTATTTTCTTCCAACAAAGTCAATTCAAGTTCATTGTAAATCGTTACCGCAAGTCCAAGACAATCAAAACCCGGTCCGCAATTCGCGGAAGTCCCGGGAACTTTCACCGTGACTTTATTTTTTGAAGTCGTTTCCATGTCCATTTCAATTTCATTACTCCTTGTCTAAAAAATTTCAAAAAAATATTCGGCGGTAAAATTGATAAATCCTTCAAGACAAAAGTTCGCGGTAAATTTTTAAATCTAAATCTTTGAACACGTTGAAAATTACAGTCAAATTATTTTCTGCAACAAAATTTCTCACGACTTCAACGGCAATTTCTGCCGCGCGTCTGTTCGGAAAATGAAATTCGCCTGTCGAGATACAACAAAAGGCAATGCTTTGCAGATTTTTTTTTGCCACAACTTCAAGACAAGATTTATAACAGTCGGCAAGTAAATTTTCTTCAGCCTGATTCGGTTTTCGATTTACAGGAATAATCGGACCGACTGTGTGAATTACAAATTTGCTCGGCAGATTGAAGGCAGGAGTAATTTTCGCCTTGCCTGTCGGTTCTGAATGACCTTGCGCCTGCATAATTTTATTACAAGCGTCGCGCAGTTGAAGTCCGGCAGCAGAGTGAATCGCGTTGTCTATGCAAGCATGGAGCGGTACAAAACAGCCAAGCAAGGCGGAGTTCGCGGCGTTTACAATCGCATCAACTTCAAGTCGCGTAATGTCTCCTTGCCAAAGTTTAATATTTTTTTCAGCGTCGGGAATTTCAGAAATTTTTACAATTCCGCGCTCCTGAACTTCTGCAGATAAAATTTCATCCTGCAGTTGCAAAAAATTTTTGTCGAGCGGCATCGGCGGACGGACATTCATCAATGCGCGGAAAAGTTTTCTCTGTTCTGCTAAAGTTTCAGGAACTTTTTCAACCTGCAAGTCCGGCATTTCTGAAATCAAAATTGCGTTGAGTTTTTTTATTTTTTCCAACTCATTCACTTCAAATCACCTCGAAAAAATTCTATAAAACTTCCCCAAAGCTGTCAATTTTAAAAAAAAAAATTAGTAACGTGAAAAAAAAATCTGTTGTCGCGCCGCTAATTTTTTCAACTAATCTGAAAGTTTAATGAAGTTTTAATATTTTTTTTTAAAAAAACTCTTGACAAAGAAAAAATTTGGTTGTACAATGCGCACAACTTGAGGGACAGCAAGAGAAAAGTTCAGAGGAAACAAGGAAACTCAGAAACCGATTCTCAAAGCTGAACTGAAAGTCAAAGAAAAGTTTTTCTAAGTGTTCATCTTTAAGGAGGATGTTCAGAATGAAAAAATCAGTAGTAGCAGCTTTGACAGGTGCTTTGGTAGTTGGAGCAACCGCAACAACTTTTGCGGCAGCTAATCCTTTCAGCGATGTTCCTGCAGGTCACTGGGCTTACAATTCAGTAACCAAACTTGCAAGCGAAGGTATTATCGAAGGTTACGGCGACGGAACTTTCTTGGGTAACAGAAACATCACACGTTATGAAATGGCTCAGATGATTGCGAAGGCAATGGCTAAAAATCCTTCCGGCGCAACAAAAGCTGAGTTGGATAAACTTGCAGCAGAGTTCCGCGCAGAGCTTGATTCTCTCGGTGTTCGCGTTGCTGAATTGGAAAAACATGCTGACAAAGTTCAGTGGACAGGCAAAATTGAGTACACCTACGGCAAATTCAAAAACAAAACTGATGACGCTGAGTCCGCGAGTTCCAGCGGCGGCGTGTTCCGTCTTGAACCTAAAGCCGAAGTCAATGAACATTGGACAGCAAATGCACGTTTTGATGCAGGTTATGACTTCCAGAATGACACAACTGATGACGTTACTTTGAAACGCGTTTTCGCAGAAGGTACTTATGACAAGTTCCAAGTCAGACTCGGTCGTTTCGGTTTCTATCCTACAGGTGACGGCGTTGCAATCGACACTGTTGTTTCAGGTGGACAGTTGGTCTTTGGTAGCAAATGGAAATTTGCGGTAACCGGTGGACGCATTTCAGGTGCACAAGACGAGAACGACGGTGATTGGAATGAAGCAGGATATTTGACAACTGCTTTCGGTGACGGGCAACCTCTTAGAGCTGATCTTTTGGCTCCTATTCATCCTTCAAATGTCGTTGCTATCGATGTTAATTATGAACCTGGTGAAAATGGTTTCTTTGGTGGCGTAGGTTACTTCTATGCGAAGAACCCTGACTTCGGTACGCTTTATCTGGAAAATGGAACGAGCATCGTTAATGACTACTATAGCAAAGATGGTACGGACAAAGCCAACATCTGGGCAGTTGATCTTGGTTACAAGTTCAATGATATGGCTACTTTGAAAGGCAGTTTCGCGCAGAATACCAAAGCTGACATTGAAAAAGATGGTTGGAAAGTTCTCCTCCAATTCGGTAAATATGGCGACTATGCAGAACAAGGCGATTGGGGCTTCTGGGCTGGCTACAGCAAATTTGGTAACAACGTAGCAATCGCGAGCGATCAGGGCGATGACATCCGCACAGGTACAAAAGGTTGGCACGTCGGTGCAGCTTATGCGCCTTTCAAGAATGTTGGACTCCTTGCACGTTATGCTGACGGAAAATACCTCTTCACTGGCGACAAATATCGCAAGATCTTCGGTCGTGTTGAGTTCTTCTTCTGATAAATCATCAGAAACAGTTTGGTAAACAATTTTTAAAAGCCACAGAAATACAAACAATTTAAAGCTGTGGAAGACATAAGGTGGGGAGTTACTAAGGATTTTCCGCCTTATCGTCTTTTCACGGATCACCGAAAAAATTGCGCTCTCACCAAGCGCGAATAAAAAAGTATCTTTCGTTGATTGGAAGATACTTTTTTATTTGTCGTTTATGCGGGCAAATTTTGCCGCACAGGGCTTTTTGTTTTTGTGCGGGGAGAAGTATAATAACTCTGTCAACATCGAATAGCGGGGCAATTTTGAGCCTCCAGAATGCTTTTTAAAATTCGCATCTATGTTTCAATCTTTCAACCTTGTTTGGTTTTGAAAATTTGCAAAAAAAATTCCCGACCGAAGTCGAGAAAAAATTTTCAAAAAAATTTTTATTTCGCAGTTATCACCCACAAATAATTTTTCGCGCAGATTTGTTTTATTTTTTCAGCCTGTTCGGGAGTTACTTTTTTTAAGCAAGAAAGTTTTGAAGTGTCGGTGAGCAGAGGAACTTTTTGGATTTTTAATTTCAAATCGTCCTGAGCGTACTCCATCGCGTCGAGTTGGTTGTCAAAATTTTCTTCGTTCAGGACACTTTCAAAAAGTTCTTCATACATATCTTTTGTTTCTGCGTAGAGCAATTCAACTTGATCATCTCCATACATCACGGCGGCGAGATCTTTAAAAAGATTTCTGGTTTCCAAGTCTGAAGTTATGAAACAGCCTCCATGTTTCTTCAAAATTTTTTGCAAGTTTTCATAATAATCAGCAAGTCTGTCTTGAGTTAAATAAATCATCAAACCTTGCTCGACGATACAAATTTTTCCTGACAAAGTATCTGCCGATTCCATCATCGCATGAGTATCCTCGACAAGTGCTTCGCCATAATCGACATTACCGCGAACATTTTTATTTAAAACTTTGTCCATGACATTTGAAGCGGTGACTGCGACGGCAGAAAGTTCCGCGCCGAAATATTTTCTGCCTTCATTGGCGAAAACGACTGCACGCGGCGAATATCCTCCGCCAATGTCCAAAATATTTTTGTAATCATTTTTCTGAACGTATTCGACTGTCGCAGCGTAGCAAAGTTCCTGATAAATTCCATTCAATTCCTGCAACCTGTCATAGTCTTTCAAATTTCTGTTGCTGTAAACATTTACCTTGCCGAGTTCCTTCAAAATTTTTTCTGCCTCAGGATTTCCTGTACTTGCCAACCACTGAAGTTTTACTTGCGAAGAATAGGAAACCAATTCAAACTCTGCCGCCAAACATTTCATATTAAACGCCGCAAGCGACAGACAAAAAATAATTCCTGCCGCAAAAAATTTTTTTATCATAATCTTTCCGCCTTTCCTCCAAGAATTTTTTTTTATTCTAAACAACAAAAAAAATTTATTCAAGTCAATTAAAATTTTTTTTCCAGAAATTCAAAAACTTTTTCAAAATAAAGTTGAGGATTTTTATTTTTTGCGTCCGCATGTCCCGCGCCTTCGACTGTAAATTTTTCTTTGACAGGCGCATTGGATGCGTCAAAAAGTTTTTCCATCATCGCGTAGGGAACAAGTTCGTCGTCCGTGCCGTGAATAAAAAGCGTCGGCACTTTTGAATTTGGAACGGCAGAGATTGGAGCAGCTTCAGAAATTGCCGCATCGGTTTTTATTTTGCTGACGATATCGACTGCAGGCATTATCGGATATTCAGGCAGAGAAAAAATTTTTTCAAGTTGTGCGGTGAACATTTCATAAGCACTTGTATAACCGCAGTCCGCGACGACGGCGACAAGATTTTTAATTTCAAGTTCGGAAGCCATTAAAACAGTTGCCGCACCCATCGAAACGCCGTGAAAAATTATTTGCGCTTTGTCGTCGTGTTCAAAAATTTTCTGCGCCCAAAGTGCAATATCTTGACTTTCAAAATTTCCCATTGTAATGAACTTGCCTTCGCTTTTACCTGCGGCGCGTAAGTCAGGAATTAAAACATTGTAGCCGCGTTTCAAATATTCCTCCGCATAATCGTAAGCAAAAGTTCCGTTCCTGCCATAGCCGTGAACCAGAACAGCCCAGCGATGACTTTTTTCTGTCGGCAAAAAATATTCCGCATAAAGTTCAAGACCGTCGGCAGATTTTATTTTCCAAATTTCTTTTTGATTCAAAGGTTCGGCGGGAGCTTTTAAATTTGGATCGGCAATATTTGCGACGGCTTTCGGCGGCTCTCCTTCCGCGCTCCGCTCCAACGCAAAAGTTACAAAATAATCTCCGATAAAATATCCTGCACCAAGCAGAACGATAACCAAAATTACAATCGCAAAAAAAAATTTTTTCATCGCAACATTCTCCTCAAAAAAATTTTTCCGCCGTCAAAAAAAGCTCTCGACACAGAGAGCTTGAGATTTTCAAAAATGGTCGGGTTGACAGGATTTGAACCTGCGACCCTCGCGTCCCGAACACGATGCGCTACCAAACTGCGCTACAACCCGAACACCGCCTATTATAATTATTTTCTTCCAAAATTGCAATAGTCAAAAATTTTTCGCGAGCGGTGAACTTTTTTTGTTGATTGAAATTTTTTAAAGTCTGTCGCAAATAATTTCTGTAACTTCTTTCGTGCCGACTTTTTTAAAACCTTCGCTGAAAATATCTGCAGTTCTGTATCCGTCGTCCAAAGTTTTATCAATCGCAGACTCGATCGCCTTTGCCGCGTCCTCAGCTTGCAAACTGTAACGCAGGAGCATAGCCGCACTTAAAATCGTCCCCATTGGATTGACAATATTTTTTCCGGCAATATCGGGAGCAGAGCCGTGAATAGGTTCATAGAAACTTGTAAGTTCTCCCATCGACGCTGAAGGCATTAAACCAATCGAACCGCCGATAACCGACGCTTCATCGCTCAAAATGTCGCCGAACATATTACTTGTAACAATCACGTCGAATTGTTTAGGATTCAAAACAAGTTGCATGGCACAGTTGTCAACATAAAGGTGATTGAGTTCGACTTCAGGATAATTTTTTGCAACTTCACCCACAACTTTTCGCCAAAGTCTGGAAGTTGAAAGTACATTCGCCTTGTCGACTGAAGTGACTTTTCCGCGACGAAGTTTTGCAGTATCGAAAGCAAGTTTTGTAATTCTCTCGACTTCGGGGACAGAATAATTTTCCATGTCCCAAGCTCGTTCCACGCCGTTATAAATTTCTGATTCGCACCTGTCTCCGAAATAAATTCCTCCGACAAGTTCACGAACAATTAACAAATCTCCTCCGCGAACAAGTTCAGGTTTCAGGGGAGAGCCGTCAATCAGTGCATCATAAACTTTCACGGGACGAAGATTGGCAAAAAGTCCAAGTCCTTTACGCAAACCAAAAAGTGCTTGTTCGGGACGAAATTTTACTTCAAGGTTGTCCCATTTTTTGCCGCCGACCGCGCCGAATAAAATTGCGTCAGCTTTTTTGCAAGCGTCCAAAGTTTCTGCAGGAAGCGGTTCACCAAATTTATCGTAAGCCGCGCCGCCTGCATAGCGCGTTTCAAATTCTAAACCGATTTTAAATTTTTCATCGATTTTTTTCAAAACTTTTACTGCGGAATCTGTAACTTCCGGACCGACGCCGTCGCCGGGAATCACAATAATTTTTTTCATCAAGTTCACTCCTCCAAATTTTTCTGTAGAAATTTTTGAGATTGAAAAAATTATAGCACAGAAAAAATTTTTTCGCACAAAAAAATCCCTGCGCTTGTCGGGATAAAAAAATTTTTCTAACTAATTTTCTATTACTTCGGCGATTAAATAAATTTGTTGCCGACAAATATTTCTTATCAATCCTGCAGAACTTCAAAAATTCTTGTTGCCTTGAATTTTTAAAGCGAGGTTAAAAATTTTTACAGACGAATTAAGAATTGCTCCGAATTGTAGACAGAAAAATTTTTTGGAATTAAAATTGCAACGTAAAAAGATTTCTATGTGTGGAGGGAAAAATTATGAAGAATAAAATTTCTGTCACAAAGGCGAACAACAAACTTAATTTTTATCTTCTGTCCGAAGGCAAACGCTATTATCTTTTCACGCAGACTTTTTCAAAAGGCGTTTATCAATTTTTTCAAAATGGTCGCTCTGAATCTGAATTGCACAAGTATAAACTCTGGCACAAAAATCCTCGACTCGACAAGACGATAGAAAAAATTCCTCTCTATACTCGCTACGTTTTGAAAGAAATTGCCGCCTGACATTAAAATTGACAACCTCTTTTATCATCACACCAAAAAAATGCTCTTGCCCTGTCGGCGCGGAGCATTTTTTATTTGACAGGAATTTTTTTGGTGACTATTATTTACCGTCAAGGGAGGGAATTTTTTTGTCCGACGACTTCAAAGAAAAATTGCATAAACTGATTCATCAGGCGATTCATAATTTTGGCGGAAATTCTCAGGCGATAGTTCAAATTGTGGATTTGCTTTTTAATTTCGCAATAAAAGTTCGCGCCTCCGACTTGCACCTTGAGCCGCTGGAAAAATTTTTGCGTGTGCGATACAGAATTGACGGACATCTTCACGAACTGCATGAACCGTTGCCGATAAAATTTGCGGCGGCTTTAATTTCGCGAATAAAAATTTTGGCGAAGATGGACACGACGGCAACTTTTTCACCGTTGGACGGAGCGATTCAGTTCGGCGAAGTAGAAATGCGCGTTGCAAGTATTCCATCCTTCGGCGCGGAAACTATGACAATTCGATTGCTGAACACTTCAAAAAATTTGCAGAACATTTCGGACTTGGGATTTACTTCCGCGAATGAAAAAATTTTCCGCAAAATGATTTCGCAAACTTCCGGAATGATAATTTTAACCGGACCGATGAACTCGGGAAAATCTACTACACTTTACGCCGCACTTCGCGAACTCAATCAACCTGCTCGATCAGTAATGACTTTGGAAGATCCGATCGAACAGCACATCGAAGGTATCAGTCAAATTCAGGTGAATGAAAAAGTCGGCTTGACTTTCGCGGCGGGACTTCGAGCGATGCTAAGAATGGATTGCAACTGTTTAATGGTCGGCGAGGCAAGAGATGCGGAAACTTCGCAAATTGCAGTCCGCGCCGCCTTGACAGGACATTTAATTTTCACGACGCTCCACGCAGGAGATTCTTGCAGCGCAGTTTTCAGAATGATTGAAATGGGAGTCGAACCATATCTGCTTGCCTCGACTTTGAAAGGTGTCGTCGCTCAAAGATTGGTTAGAAAAATTTGTCCGCATTGCAAAAAAAATTTTCCCGCGAACGACTTGGAGAAAAAAATTTTCGGCGCGGAGGAAATTTTTAAATCTGTCGGCTGTGAAAAATGTGGAGGCACAGGTTATTTTGGAAGAATTGCACTGCAAGAAATTTTGATTGTCGATAAAAAAATTCGCGAACTTATTTTGAACAGTCGCGACCTCGATAAAATTCAAGAAACTGCGCTTGAAAATGGATTGAAAACTTTGTTGGTTGACGGCGTGGAAAAAGTTCGCGCTGGTTTGACAACTTTGGAGGAACTTCAAACTATTTTGGGAGAAAATTTTTTTGTGATATAATCAATCGGTAATTTTTTTTTGAGGAGGAATTTTTTATGTCGGCAAAAACGGATATGTTGGAAGGAAAATGGTATAACGCAAATTTTGATGCCGAACTTCTGGAAGAAAGAACTTTTGTAAAAGATTTGTGCTTGGAACTTGATCAAACAAAACTTTCTGAAATGGAAAAGCGTCGCGAACTTTTGAAAAAAATTTTGCCGAACGTCGAAGTTGATAAAGTTGAAATTTTGTCGCCGTTCATTGTCGATTACGGATATAATATTTCGATTGGCGAGGGAAGTTTCCTGAATCATAATATTTACTTAATGGACTGCGCAGAGATTCATCTCGGGAAAAAATGTTTTGTCGGACCGAATTGCGGATTTTATACTGCGATTCATCCTCTGGAGTTTGAGCGTCGCAACGCAGGCTTGGAATTGGCGCGACCAATTTTTGTCGGCGATAATGTTTGGTTCGGCGGAAATGTAATAGTTTTGCCCGGCGTAAAAATTGGCGACGATGCAGTTATCGGAGCAGGCTCAGTCGTCACGAAAGATATTCCGAACGACGTTGTAGCTTTTGGAAATCCTTGCAAAGTTATGAAAGAATTGGCTCATCATTGAAATTTATGGCTAAACAAAAATTTAAATTGAAAATTTTGCTGGCAAGTCTTGAACAGCGTCCTTGAAAAAAAATTTTTTTGACCCTGCGAAATTTTTTCTGTAAATAGAAAAATAAATGGCGTTAAATCAACATCAAACTTTCTATTTACAGACTTTTTTTCATAGGCTCGCAGTGGACGGAATTGTAACTTTCATAACAACAATGTTGGTAATCACCGCATTAGTAGTTGTAGTACTTCGCTAATTTCGTTCCAAAAAGCCTTAATTAACGCAGTCCAAGAGACGGCGGCGTTTATGATGTTAATCCAAAATTGTCGCC
>CALEPR010000107.1 GCA_937910665.1 uncultured Selenomonadales bacterium | reverse complement strand
TTCTCTATCTGTGAAAGAAAAGGAATCCTAGCTAACTTTTCTTTCCTTTCACGGAATTTTTACCTTGATCTTTACGTCTAGCTAAACTCTAGATACTAACTAACATTTCTCCATTTCTTACCAGAAGGCGGCGCGGCGTTAGCTAAGCCGCACTTCTGAAGTAAGTATAATATTTACAATATTATATAGCATTTTGCCGGTGTCGATTTTTTCGCGTCACTATGCGGGTTTAGCCTAATAGTCAAATAGTCAAGAATGTGATTTGTTGCAGGGGTAAATGTGATTTGTTGCAGGGGTAAATGTGATTTGTTGTAGGGGGTGGGTACCGTTTGTTGCATCGTGTTTGAAAATGTGTGTAAATTAAGAAAATTGTTTTTTTTGCAGAATCACTCAAAGTGGATAGAGTAGTATTCGCCGTTTTTCTTCTCAAAAGTCCATTCTGTGATTAAATTTTTGTCCTTGAAATGATTAAGAATTTTCTTTATGACGTTTCTTACGTCTCTTTTTTTTCCGTTATCAGCGTCTTTTAATTCGCACTGTTCAAAAATTGACTCGAAGGTTATAATTTTCTGCAGTTGCTTTGCGCGTTTGTATATTGGTTTTCCGCCTTCGCTTTTTCCGGCAATATGTGCCTTATGTTTCTTGTGACTGCCAATTATTGCCGCGAGCCTTTCAAGCAAGAAGAATTTCAACTTCATAACCAATTCCGAATTGTGCAATTTTGGAATATTAAGCAATTCAAACGGTTGTTTGGTGAATTGTTTCTTAAGTTCTGCAACTTCCAACAGCGGCGAAGTGTCCAAAAATTGATATGTGCCTTCAAAAATTTGTCCGTTAATTTCAAGTTCGACTGACTTACAAGGCAACAGGTAATTCCGAAAAATAACTTTTTCATTGTTGTTATAGTGGTTTTTTGCGTTCACTTCTGACGCATCTATCGTAACCCGAGTACAAGCAAGCCTTTCAACGGAATCCGAGACAGTTTTTTTCATTGCGGCGGTTAGAGTATGTCCGCCGCCTATCTTTTGCCACAATCGCCGAAGAGTGAAAAATTTGTTCCCAGCGAGTTGTTCAGATAAAGCCGCGCAGAATATCAGCTTGTCAAACTCGCCTAAGACACCTTTCAAAGTCTCAAAGGTTACAACCGTTTTGACGGTCTGCGCTGAATTTTCAAAAACGTGTCGAATTTTCTTACTCCTTGTCGGATTAAAAACGTTCTTGAATACTTTATCTAACAGAATAACCAAATCGTCTGTAGGATTAAACTGTATGTTCTCTTTTGTCATAACTTTTCACTCCTTGAAGTTTTAGATTAAATCTGCTAAAATACAAATACAGTCGTTTCCTATGCTTCTCAAATTAAGTTCCTTGAATTAAACTCTTTGTTTCAAGTTCCTTAGTTGGTGTAGTGAAATGATTGTATTGAAAAGCCGTCGCTCGTGTATTTGTCTTTGTGGTTATTAACATTTTACAACGAACAACGACTTTTTTCAATTTATGGAATAATTTTTTACTCCGCTTCGGCGGATTTTTTAATTTCTGAGTACATAACTTTTTCAGCTTGCTGTGTCTGAAGTTTCGCGGAATATTCGGCGGCAGTCCACATTAAATTAAATTTGTCGCCTTCATAACCGTGATTCTGAAACAAATATGTAGCAAGATCATCAATTAGCATTGACTATCACCTGCCTAAACTTCGTGAAGTTTTTTCAAGCAAACTTCGAGACAAGATTTTACCGAATTGGTAACTTCCTTGTACTTAATCAAGTCACGTTCTTGGTAAATCTCAAACAAATTCAGCAGTTCAAGTGCCGAAACTTCGCCGTCTGAAAATGCAAAAGCTGTATCTTGCGTCTTTCCTTCCTTGAACTGTTTGAGAGTACGAAACAGGCGTTTTACTTCGCGCTGTGCGTCTGCTTTTTCGTGATAAATTCCTGCGTTAAAAGTGTCGCAGTCGGTCAACAACTCAACTTTCCAATAATTACCGCCACACAGCGGCTCTACTTTTGCTGTGAATTTTGTTCTTTCCGCGTCAATCATCGCGTCATCGTCTTGCGACAAAATTAAAAAATCTCTCATTTCTAATCTCTCCTTAATTTGAGTTTACAAGTAATTTGGTTGCATCAACCTGCAACGCTTTTGCAAGTTTGCTAAGTGTCGGCAGTCTGCAAGTAGAATCGCTTTTCAGCAATTTGCTCACAATGACAGGTGTTAAACCTGCGCGGCTTGCAAGGTCAGTCACTCCAAAACATTTTGCAATCATCACGTCGCGCAGTGCTTTTGAACTTAACCTTTCCATACTTTCACCACCTTTTAGTTTCTGATTAGTAATTTGCCTAGATATATTTTATACTATCAAAGCTCTATTGTCAATAAAATAGTTTAAAAAAGTTTGCAAAAAAAAAAGAGTGTCAATCCACTCCTAACCAAAAATTAGCGTCTCTATTTGTGTACTTGATTAAGCGTCTCAAACTTAAAAAGCCAGGCAATTTCATAGCACGTTCATAATTTGCAATATCAGTTTGCGTAAATTCCGTTGCTTTTGCAAATTCGCGTTGTGTCATTCCTGCAGACTTCCTAACTTGTTTTAATCGCTCAGCAAAATTTCTTCTGCACGTTGTTTCAAATAGGTTTTTTGAGCCGTCTATTTCTTCGCGAATTACGCCGCCTAATGCTACGATACTGTCAACAAACAATTTGTAAGACAACAACATATTTTTAGTTCGCTGAAAGCGAATCCTTGAATCTTTATCTCCAATATCGGCGTATTCAACAGCAAATTTCTTTGATAGATTTTCTAACCTTTCAAAATGTTTCCTTATGCGTGTGTGATATTCTTTTAAGCGTTGCAGAATTTCCGAAAGTTCTTCAACAGTTTGTTCTATTTCTTCGACTGTGGAACAATTAAAAGACTGCAGAATTTCCTTGTCGGTTTTGTCCGACGGCAGATTTAAACTGCGGAAAAAACTCCGGCTTAAAATTCTGTCTTTGTCGAAGTTGGCAAGTGCAAAAGCGTCTTTAGTCTTCAATTCAATCACCTTTGCTCTCCTGCGCGACAGGCTTTTTATTAGCCGACTTTTTTATCTCGACACTACCGCCAAAATTTATAGGTTGTTTTTCACGCTCCGTCTGTTCCTTGATTCTGTCTCTGTTGGCTTTGACAAGTTCGTTGCACACTTCAACCAAAAATGCTGATAAGGTTTTGCCGTGCGTCATTGCAAGGCGTTCGATATCTTGCTTTAAGTCTGCAGGAACATTAAAGTTAATTTTATCCACTGCCGCCATAAAAACACACTCCTTTTAAGCCACTCCAAAAATTGCATCAGCCGCCGACAATTCGGCAGTATTCTTCAAACGCTCAACAGCGTTGTTGTAAATCATCGTGGTGTTGATTGAGCGGTGTCTCAAAACCATTTGCACTTGCGGCAATTCAACACCTGCAAGAATCATCGTGGTTGCCGCAGTGTGTCTCAAAGAGTGTGCAGTAAGTCTCGAACTATCCAATCCAATTTCGCGCAGGTTCGCCTTAATCATTTTTCTAATAGATTGTGTGTCAAGCCTTGCACCTTTGCAACGGTTAGACGTTGAAACAAAAAGCGGAGAATCAGCGGACACGTTGCCGCGTGCTTTGAGATAAGACTTGATCAACGAAACAACTTGCGGTGCAATTCTGACTGATTCAGCTTTTTCACTGCGACCTTTACCTTGAACATACAGAAAAGTTGCTCCGTTAATTTCTCGGATATCACCGACGTTGGCGCGTGAAACTTCAATCGTGCGAAGTCCGGCAGTCACCATCAGCGCGACAACAGCGGCGTTGCGTTTGTCTTTGAGTGAATTTTTGCCTTTCACCGACTTCAAAAGTTCTTTTGATTGTTTCGCAGTCAATGCGTCTTTTTTGTGTTCGTGAGAAATTTTTACACGGCTTTTGAGATTGTCCGCAATGTTTTTGTAAAGCCCTTCCTGTGCAAGCCAACGAAAGAAAAGTTTTGCACTGCACAAATAAAGTTGGATTGTACTTGCTGACCTTCCACCTTCAATCAACCTGTCACGCCAATTTTCCAAATCTGCGCGAACAGGATTTACGATATTGTTGCCGTGAAAATATTTGAACATCTGACGAATTGCCACAGTGTAAGTTGCCGCGCTTTTGTCAGCAACACCGGCAAAATTTACAAAACGTGCAACAATATTTTCTCCGAATACAGCGGAACTTTTAACACTGATATTATTTTCAACTGTCATAACCGCCATTGTCATTTTTCACACCACCTAAGATATCGCATAAAGTTTCGTAATATTTTTTTCATACATAATATACATTATTTTTAATTTCCTGTCAAGTCAAATACCACAAATTACTATTAGTGGTATTTAAATTAACCGGCGGAAATTTCAGCTACCTGCATAAATTTCCGGCTCTTCAACTTCCAATTTTTCCTGTTAAGAAATCGAACCACCTGTCGTTTTCTAAATCTTGTTAAAACTGTGAAAGGAGAAGGATAGAACATTTCGTTCCCACCAACGCGCATCATCTGCCGAATCAGCCTATACGCCCATCAACCACTTTCTTTTCACCGAATATTCAAATTCTGAAACATTTCAGATTTTCTGTTTCTTCCGCCGGTAATGACAAAAGCTGAATCATTTGCGAATATTTCAAATTCCACAACGTTGTGGATTTGCCAAAACGCTCCGCACATCTCATAAATCTTTGTTGCCGTTTGTAACACTCTAGACGCGCCGCTGTGACGTTTTGAGTTATGCTTTAGCCTTCGCACACATAGACTTTCCAAAACGCTGTATGCGGCTTGTAGTGCGTCTAGTGCTATGTTCTCCTGTGTTCTAATCTTTTTCAATTTCGTCATCTGAAAACTTATCATTATCAGCATTTAACTCCGGCTCTTCGCAAGCTATAAACGTGTCCACCATTGGAAGGTATTTGAAGTAACAAGAATAATTTGCTCCGTTGCGATTTTTCAAGCATTTCAATTCAATCAAACGCGGAATTGCTTTTTTCTTTTGCTCCGTCAATTTCTTATCTTTTCGGTTTTCGCCTTTTTCCGCGAAATACAACTGCAAGCCCCAAATTACGTCTGCGGAAAATTCTATTCCCCCACTTTCTTTGAAGGAAGAAAAACTTATCTCTTCTTCATAGCTCATACGGTTTAACGAAGAAATTACAAAAATCGTTATTCCACTTTCCCGTTGAAAAACTTTCAGCTTGCGAACAATATCATCTATCCCCGCTTTTGCGTTATCTTTGCTATGCGGAATTATCTGCAAATAATCGATAGCAACTGTTACAGGCTTGCTTGTACTCGCGCAGATTGTTTTCAACTTGCCTAAAAGCTCGTCGATTGTTTCATTTGAAAAATTTATAAGCCGTAATTCGTCATCCGAATTTTCAAAATCATTAACCGCTCTGTCAACTTGTATAATGTGGTCTGTGATATTCCCGCGCCGAATATCAGCCGAAGTCAAAGGCTTATCGACTTGCCTTTGGTAATTTTGGCTTTCTTTTTTGTAAACTTCCCTGCAAAGGCTTTTTGCGAACATTTCAAGTTGTGTCATTTCGTAACTGAAAAAAATGCAACATTCACCGCGAGCCGCAAGCTGTGACATTAACTGCCATACAAAAGTTGTTTTGCCTAATGCCGACAGTGCGCCTATGACATAAAATCCCGGCAAAAACATCTGTGCTGAATCAAGATTTTTAAATCCTGTCTTTCGCTCGGAATATTTAGCCGCTTTATCTAATTCTTGTATAAACCAGAACTTGAAAAAATTCCTAAGCGGCAGTCCTTTTTGCTCGGTGTCAAATTTTGCGGCTATCTGTTGCAGTTCAAATTCTGTGTCTTTCAAGATTTTGTCCAGACGTTCAACAAAATTTCTTTTATCTGTTTGCAGATATTCATTCGAATCACGCTGATTTTCCGCATCAAGAATTGCGTTTATAGCAGGATATCCCGCCGCTGTCAATTCTTTCACAAGTTGTTCCGCGTTTGTCTGTCCCGCGCCTTTATCGTTATTGTCGAACATTACGATAAAGGTCGGTTTTCTGGTCGCCGAATCGTAAATCTTGTTCAATTCAGCAATAAGTATATTGTGGCTACTCGATCCGCCTGTTGCTATCACCGTAAATCCTGCCAATTCCACCGACAGGCAGTCAATTTCGCCTTCGACTATGAAGTTCGGCGTGTCAAGCCTAATCTTATCGACGTTATAAATTCCTTTCCTGCCCCTATGACGTTTTGGTTCTTCGATATTCTGATTGACTGCGCGTTGAAAATAATGAAAATCGTCATACGGCAGAATCAACCAACCGCCATTCGCAGGATTATAGCCCGCGCCGTGTTTTTGTAACAACTCTAACGGCAAGCCGCGATAACTGCCGCCTTGTGAATCAATAAAGCCTTCAAGATTTTTCCGCCATTTTTCATAACTGCCGCTGTAGTCGGTGGCTTTTTCCTGTGGAACTTTCACGTCCTGTGCGGTGGCGTTTTGTTTCTTTTCCGTGAAAGTAGGAAAATCTGTTGGCAGATTAAAATACTTCTTCGCCATTGCTATTGTCGCACTCCGCCCAGCTTTTGTTTCTGTGTCATAATTTCCATACGCCGCCATCGCGTCAAACATAGAAAACGCACTGCCACATACGTGACATTTTAACTTGTTTGTATTCGGTATCAGATTTAGTCCGTCACCGTCTTTTCCTGAGCCGTTGCCGCATTTTGGACACACCCAGCCGCTTTTCTGCGCCCGCGTCAACATCCCCGCGTTCTCTAAATCCTGCGGCGTAAGCTGATTTATCGCTTCAAATATCGTCATCATCATTTTTTCTTCTCCTTTTTTGTAGTCAATCAAACTTTTTCTCTATCTGTGAAAGAAAAGGAATCCTAGCTAACTTTTCTTTCCTTTCACGGA
>CALEPR010000106.1 GCA_937910665.1 uncultured Selenomonadales bacterium | reverse complement strand
CATGAATGTAGTCGAAATTATTGTTATTCAATGTATTTCACTTCCCCGAACGTTTCTGTAGGAGCGACTGAGAAAGAAATTTTATAAAACTTTTGCTCCTGCTTTACAAATTTATATGCTTGAATCAAGCCAACTTTAAACCAATAGTCGAACATTTGCCTTATGCTGTCGCGAATGTTCTTTTTTTTATCGCGAGTATTCACGTCCAATTTCAGGTCATCAAAAATCGTTTGGAATAAAATGCCATTGTTTTTATAGTGATTGCTTGAATTTTTTACCAAAGAAATTTTCACAAGTAAATAATTGCACAATATAGCATTTTGCAAAGTTTTTCTTACTGGAACTCGCATAAGAGCAGTTTGCCAAGAAGTCACTTGCTTGAGTTTTTCTGAGTATTGGAATATTGGCGACAGTTTATTTATGCGATAAACTTTAACAATCTTACTGTTTTTGACTGACTTCATGCTCAAAATACTTACATCAAGCAAGTTTTCCTCAAAAGCTATCGGGCGATATTTTTCGCCATGTAATTTTATGCTAGCATCGTTGCCGTACTTGTCCTTCAAATCCATTGAAATTCTCATGTACTTGAGTTCATCGAGATGTTGTTCGACAACCTCGACAAGTTCGGACTGAAAATGGTCAGCTACATTGCCAAAAATGTGCTGAAGAATATTCCTGCTTGTGAATAAAATATTCCCTGCGCGGTAGAATGAATAAATTGAATTTAAAATCAATTCATCCACTTCATCAAATTTTCTATCGAAAATTATTCCCGAACGCACATAATCAAGTTTGGCATAGGTAATCAAAGTTTTTTCGCTGTTAAATGGTGTGGCAAAAACCTCGCCGACTGGCGCAACAGTCAACTTATGAAACAACTTCGTCAAATTGTGCTGGTGTTCCATCGGCAATTTTGTCTTGAAACTTTCGTTAATGACAACTAAATCCTCATCATTGTAACAAAATTCTTCTGCCCCAACGTTCAAATCAAAATTTGCACTCTGCATTGGTGTCTCCTCAATATTCATCGTTCAAGAGTTTTGAAACCAAAGACTGCGATATATTCAACTTGCGGGCAATTTCGGTTTGCTTTAAGCCAATTTGATACAGTCTTTTGATTTCTTTCTTACGGTCAGATTTACGAGTAAATTTATCCTCAGTGTTTGTTGTACTTATGTCCGTGAAATCTCGCTGTTCAATGAAAAAAGAGAAAATTTTTCCTCCCTTAATTCCTTGAACAGTAGCTGTACCTTGAAATTCATCAATATGGATTTTGTTGTTTTGTAATTTAGCCGCCAATTCCAAAACAAATTTTTTTAGCAATTCTCCATCAGGTTTTATCTCGACATTTTCCATAATATCATCTCCTATAATATTTGTGATATTCAGAATATTATCACTAAATATTTTAACAGTCAATCACAAATTCATCAAAAATTTTTACTTCTAAAATATCCAATCTAAAATAATTTTAGATTTTAGTCGAAAATTCAAGGAAAAATGACTGGCAAATATTTTTCGTCGAGAAACGGCGTTAGAATCAGTAATTTTTAGCGTTTCACGAAGTGAAATGCGGAAGTGAACATTGTCAAAAAATAATGCAAAGTCACAAAAATCTTTAGAGAGAAATTTTTAAACTTTACTTTATCATATTCAATGGTATAATTAAAAAAAATCGATTTAAGGAGGAAAAATTCTTGAGCGAAAATATAATAAAAAAATCCGATAGCAAACTTGAGAAGAAAAAAGCAAAATTGCAAAAATTGATTTCAACTAAAAATCAAATCGAGCACAAAATTAAATTATTGAAGGCTGATATTGAAGTTTTACAAACTCAACAATTTGAAAAATTAAAAAAAGCCGCCAAGAAGGAAAATCTTGAAATTCGTTCCGATGATATTCCTGAGATTCTTCAACTCATCAAAAACTTACAACAAACTTCAAAGATAGATTCTGAAAAAATTTCTGAGGTAATTTTGGAAGATGAGCCTGAACAAAGTTACTCAGACAGTCTTGAAGAAGATGATACTACCACTTACAACGGAATGCGAACTATTCAGTCGTTGCAGTCTATCAACTCCTTTCGCCGTGAATAGCTATGCGGTATATCGGAGGAAAGTCTGCATTGTTGAATGACATAGAAAATTTAATTGTTGATTCTGCAGACAACGTGACAAAAATTATCGACATTTTTTCTGGCAGTGGAGTAGTTTCGGCTCACTTTAAATCTCTCGGCTATGAAATCATCGGAAACGATTTTCTGTACTTTTCTTATGTTTTATCACGTGGCACAACGGCTTTAAACTCAATGCCAAATTTTTCAAAATTGCATATCGAATCAGCGATTGAATATCTCAACACCTTAACTTTGGAAACTGCTGAAATTGACATCAATGACTGCTTTATTTTTCAGAATTATTCTCCACACGACACGACAAATAGAATGTACTTTCAAAATGACAACGCCATTAAAATTGACATTATTCGCCTGACTATTGAAAAATGGAAGACTGCAAATTTAATTAACGAGGACGAATATTTTTATTTGCTCGCCACCTTAATTGCCGCTGTTCCTTACGTCAGCAACATAACTGGAGTTTATGGGGCGTATCTCAAACATTGGGATAACCGAACATTCAAGCCGTTGATACTTGTTGCTCCGACCAATATTTGTAACGGTAAAGCAACTTTTTATAATCAAAACTGCGATGAACTTTTGCCAAAAATTTCAGCTGACTTACTCTATGCCGATCCGCCGTACAATTCCCGCCAATATCTACCAAACTATCACATTTTGGAGACTATAGCCCGATATGATTATCCTGAAATTCATGGCATAACCGGCATGCGAAATTATGAAAATCAAAAATCTGAGTTTTGCTCAAAGAGTTCAGTCGAATCCGCTTTTCGCCGTATGATTCAAAATGCAAGTGTCCGATACGTCGTCATTAGCTACAACAGCGAAGGGTTGCTTTCCAAAGAACAACTTTCAGAAATTTGCTTGGAGTTCGCTGTCAAAAAAACTTTTCACTACCATGATATAGATTATCGACGCTACAACAATGTCGGAACTAAATCTCACAGGGTCACTGAACAGCTTTATTGTTTCGAGAAAGAAAATTATACCTAAAAGTACCCAAACGTGGCTTAAATCGAATCCTAGAGCTTTTGAGAGGTATTTTAGAATGACTTACAGTAAATCTCCGCTTAATTACATTGGCGGCAAATTTAAAATGCTACCTGCCATCACAAAATTTTTTCCGCAAAATATCAATATCATGTACGATTTATTTGCGGGTGGGTGTGATGTCTGCACTAACGTCGCCGCCAATAAAATTTACGCCAACGACATAAATTACTTTGTCATTGGAATCTACAAAACTTTTCAGCAAATGGATACCGATTCTTTGCTCAACGCCATTGATGAAATTATCGAACACTGGCAACTGAATATGTATGACAGCGAAGGATTTTTGAAACTCCGCCAACATTACAATGATACTCCCATTGAAAGTAGAAATCCCATTGAACTTTATGCTCTGGTCTGCTTTTCATTCAACTATCAGTTCAGATTTAATAACAATCATAGTTTCAACAATCCTTTTGGACGCAATCGTAGCAGTTTCAACTCCACAATGCGAAAAAATCTCGTGACTTTTCACGGAAAAATAAAAAATATCCTGTTCTCCAACAAAAATTTTCAAAATTTGGACTTGTCATTTTTGTCAGCTGGTGATTTTGTCTATGCTGATCCGCCTTATCGAATCACAACAGCAACTTATAATGACGGCAAACGAGGTTTTGAGGGCTGGAAACTTGATGATGACTTGATTTTGTTCGACCTACTCGACGAACTGAACAGCAACGGAGTTCAATTTGCGATGTCCAATGTTGTCGAACACAAAGGCTGTGAAAATAAAGAATTGTGCCAGTGGATGGAAAAATATTTCGTTCACGAAATTAGTTATAACTACAACAACAGCAATTATCAAACTCGGAATAAAAATTTTTCAACAAAAGAGATTTTAATCACAAACTATTGAGGAGAAATTTATGCCAACAAAAAGAACTTTCGGCTGGATTCAAAATCCCGGCGATTTAAAGAAACTCAAAAAAGTTGTGAGCATTTTTCAATCAGATTCACCAACTCACAAATGGCTGACAACTGAAAGATTATCTCTGCTCATGAAATATAATTTGATAAATCCTGACGATTACAAAATTTTTCAAGCCGAATTGTCAAAATTTGAAATTGAAATCAGCTATTCACTTTTGAAAGGAAAAGGCTCAGGGACTTCCGGCAGAAAAAATGCACTGTGTTCTGGAATTATTCAAGCTGTCATAGATGCACAATCAAGTCGCACTTACATTGACAGTTCAGGTGTGTCAGTGACAATGAAAAAGCCTTACACTGATGATTGGTCGGCTGACGGCTATCTGCGGTGGGCTATTTCTTGTGGACTTTTGGAATATGATCACTCCCATGACACCTGCAAAATTTCTCCACTCGGTCAAAAACTTGCGTCGTCCGCTGACGAATCCATCGAAGAATACGAATCTTTAAGTACAGCCTTGTTATCATATCCGCCTGTAATTCGTATTCTTTCACTTCTGAAAGAAAAATCTGAGCAAACAAAATTTGAGCTTGGCAGTCAACTCGGATTCATCGGCGAACTGGGATTTACGTCCATTCCGCAAGAAATTTTTCTGTATGATTACTGCAATGCTACTACACCTGCTGAGAAAAAAGAAATTCGCAGTAATTTTGAAGGAGACTCCGACAAGTATGCTCGTGGTATTGCAAGTTGGTTGATTCAAATGAACTGGGTAACTTCTTATAGAAAAAACATCTCTGCAACTTATGAAGGAAAGAATTATTCTGCAGACTTAAAGGTTTATTCTTTGACTAGAGCCGGAGAAAAAGCATTGTTAAAAGCACACGGCAAATCAAGCAATCCGCGACTTCCTCGCATTGTGATGTTTGAAATGCTCGCATCTAACAAGACACCTAATGCTGAGTTTTTGCGTCTTCAACGTGCGATTTTACTTAAAACCATTGCCAATTCTTGGAAAACTTCCGAACAAATTCAAAAATCATTGAAAGAAGAAAATCTGGATTTATCCGTCAGTGCTATTGTCGACCATATTTCTGGACTCATTGCCATCGGTTTAAATATTTCGGAACGTCAAGGAAAGTTTAAATTGCTCGACAAAATTATTCGCCTTGAAATTCCTCAGCAAACTACGTATTCCAGTAGTTCTGTCAATGAACTCAAGGAAATTGTCCGCAGTAAACTTCAAGCTGTAGACCACAAATATCTCATTCTAATTGACTTGGCTTATAGCGATGCGTCCACTACTCGCAAAAAATCAGTCGCCGCCAGAGAATTTGAGATTCAAACTGCAGAACTCCTAACGAAAGAATTGAACTTTGCAGGTTTACGTCTGGGCGATGCAAACAGACCTGATGTCATCATTTATTACGGCAACAACGGTACAATTATAGACAACAAATCCTACAAGGACGGCTTTACGCTCGATAAACATAATGCCGATGAAATGAGCCGCTACATCAACGAAAATCGACAACGCATTTCTGGTATTCCGAGCAATGAATGGTGGAAAAATTTTCCTGAGAAGGTAGAGAATTTCACATTTTTGTTTGTGTCTTCATTTTTCAAAGGTCGTCTTGCTGACCAACTTTCCTACATCTCTAAAACTCAGGGTAATCTTAAAGGTGCGGCAATCAATGTCGAAAATTTACTCTACCTTGCTGAAGTTTTGAAAACTGGCGAACTGCCTTATCCAAACTTTTTCGACTTGTTTCACAATCAAGAGCTCACAATCACCTTATAAAAGAGAAATCTGATAGTTTTTGTTCTGCTCACGTTGTGGGCATTTTTTTTGCAAAGTTTTCATTTTTTTCAAAGGGCGGGCTGTTTGATTTTCAAAGTTTTTTGGCGTTTGGCGGTCTTAAATCCGCCAAAACGCTATAGATTCTTATGAATCTTATAGGTTTTGGCGCGATGCCGTGAACCCGCATTGTTACACCATTTTCGGGCATTTTTTAGCTGCAAGCCGTATGCCGTACTCGGTGGTAGCGTATGCCGTACTCGGTAGTAGCGTATGCCGTACTCGGTAGTTTGACAAATTTATATGAAAACATTATAATAAATTATTTAAAAAGTTTTTTAAAAAGAGCGTGATTGTATGTCATCTAATCAATACCAAAGAAATGTTAATTCGTTAGACAAGGAAATTGCAGACTTGGAAAAGAAAAAAGCCAATTCAGAGAAAGAGGTTGCGAATTTACAAAAGAAAATTGCTGATGCTCAGAAAGCTATAAGTCGTATGACATCCGAATCGACAAAATCCAGCAAACGTAAACAAATAGAAAGTTGGAGTTCGGATTTAGCGAAAAAAGAATCTTCTGTTGCATCTTATGGCGAAAAAATTGCTAATAAGCGTTTTAAACGAAATAATGAATATCAAAAATTACAGCGTGCATTATTTGATGAACAAACTAAAATTCAGAAAACGTACGAAAAGACTATTGTAACTCTATCTGATAGATTTACCCCGACTGTATTTGATTTAACTACTGATATTTTATCTGACAATATCAGTCAAGATGTCTCCTTTTCTGATGTCAATGTTGAAGAGTATGATGTCTTTATTTCTCATGCTTGGGAAGATAAACAGGATTTTGTTGATGAACTTGTTAAAGAAATGGAAAATATTGGCATTCGTGTTTGGTATGACACAAAGAAGTTACAGTGGGGAGATTCTATGCGTTCCAAGATTGATGAAGGTTTAAAAAAATCTAAATTTGGAATCGCTATTCTCTCGCCTAATTACATATCTGAGGGAAAATATTGGACTAAGGAAGAACTTAATGGGCTATTTCAACTTGAAAGCGTCAATGGGAAAAAAATTCTTCCTATTTGGCACAATTTAACCAAAGCCCAGATTATGAACTTTAGCCCTATGATAGCCAATAAAAAAGCACTCACAACTGCCAGTATGACACCTGAAGAAATTGCAAATGCTTTAAAGGAACTTTTAGATTCAGTGAACGATGACTCTTCTTCCGATTAAATTTTCATCATCTATCGATATTGAAAAAGAACGTAGGTGATTTAACACATTTTAGCGTTACTGATGTCAAGAAAATTTGAGGTTTTACTGTTTGAATTATGATTTTTGAGTACATCAGTAAAATTGTGAAACATTGCGTAGTATTTGAACTGTAATTCGTCGCTAATTTTGCCGTTACGATTTTTTAGAATCACAATCTCCATTTCTCGTTCAGTCTTACCTTTCATTTGGCGAACAGTTTTTTCGGCTTTGCCTGTACTCGTGCCAATTTTAATTTGTTCCATATTGGCAAGTTGCAAACCGATGCAGACGTCGGCGGTATATTCAATGGCTCCAGATTCTTTTAAAGCCGCCATGCTTATTATGTCGGAGTAACTCATTCGATTCATAGAGGACAGAATAACGACAGGGATTTTAAAATCGCGTGAAAGTTGCTTAAGTCGCAGGACGTTATAATCAACTGCTTGCTTGTCAGTCATATGTGAATCGTGAGCTTTCAAAATTTGCAGGTAGTCAATGAAAACTACAGGCAAGGTGTTCAGTTCGTATTCATAAATTTCAACGATTTTGCGAATGTCATCAGCGTCGAGAGTACCAACGCTACATTCTGTGCGGAGGTAAGGAGCAACTTTTTTGAAAATTTCCCTTGCTTGAGGAACAGTTTCGCCTTCTTGAATTATGGAGTGAACAGTTTTGGCTTTGTGCTGATTTTGTTCGTCACTCCAAAAAAGTTGGTAGGAAATTCGGCTGATATGACGTTCGTAAATTTCTTCTTCGCTCATCTCCATACTGATGTAAAGAACATCTTTTTGTTGTTGAGCAATTTGAAAAGCCATCTGCAGTGCAAAAGCAGTCTTGCCAGTACCGGGAGTACCGGGAATAACATAAAGTCCTTCATATAATCCGCCGTCAAGAACTTGGTCGAGAAATTGCCAGCCGGTAGAAATTGCTTTGCGCCCCATACGAATATTTTTTTCCCAAGTATCGATTTTGGCAAAGTCGGTAAATTTATAGCGAGATTCTTGTTGTAATTGCTTTACTTTGAGAGGAATATTTGCAACCGCTTGAAGAAATTTTTCGCGGAACTTTATTAAACTTTCGTTCTGGTCTTTGCAATTTATTAGAATCAAATTCAATTCGTAGAATTTAATTTTCATTTTGCGGAGTTCAGTAGCGAGTTTGTCAGTAGCTTTTTGTCCAGCGTCATCAGCGTCCAAATTCAAAACTAAAGGCTGAGGCGGAGGGATATTATTTTCTTTCAGCCATTTCAAAAACTTATCAACATTTGTCGTTGAACCGAGTGCGATTGCATCATTGCCCGCCTCAATGATTGACAGAGCATCAAATTCGCCTTCTACAACAACAACACTTTGCTTAGAATTTCGCAGAACTTCAATGTTGAAAATTTCGCTACTTCCCGCTTTCATTTTCGGAATTTTATTATCGTCAATAGCACGAGCAACATAAGATTCAGGACTTGTTGGAATGATGACACGAGGAGAAGGAAGAATTTGTGAATCGCCACGCTTTTTAGGGTGTATCCATTTTTCAATGAAACCGCAGTTGTATTTTTCCGCGACTTTATAAGAAATTCCACGCTTTGCAAAATAGTCCGTTTCATGCAAGTGTTCTGTGGCAAGAATAATATCATTTGCGATAAGTTCTTTTTCCAGTTGCGATTGAATAATTTCCTCTTTGGAAGGAGTATTTTTTGGGATAGATGATTTGTAAAATTTTTTTGCGACAAAATCCAATCCGTACATTTCAAAGACTTGCAAAATGGCATCGCGATTGCTGATGTTATGTTCCGTTGCGTAAAAATTTATTACATCTCCCGACGTTCCACACTTGAAACACTTGTATCTGTAAGTTTGTCCCTTAATGAGATTGACTCCGGTTCCACTTTTTCCCGATCCGTTTCCACAGATAGGACAAACATAACCGCCATCCTTTGCTTGTTGAGTAAAATAAACTTCTGGATGCTCATGAATGTAGTCGAAATTATTGTTATTCAATGTATTTCACTTCCCCGAACGTTT
>CALEPR010000105.1 GCA_937910665.1 uncultured Selenomonadales bacterium | reverse complement strand
AGTGCGTCAGCACGCCAGTCTCAAAATCACTTACACAAAAAAATTTACACTCCCGCTTTTGTTAGAAATCAACTTTTACTTGATGAACGTATGGCTGCCCTTTTCGATAAATTTTGATTTTTAATTTTTTTCACTTACACAAATCTATTGACACAGCCTGAAACTGTGGATACAGTTTCTAAAATTTTATTTGTTTGTTTCGTGATATTCTTTTTCTGTGTTGATGTTCCAGATATTCGACTTGTCCTTTGTTCCCGACAAAATATTTTTCACAGTTTCAAATGAAGTACACATTGAATGATCCATATTATTGTATCTGTGCTGACCGTTCCTGCCGATGCAAAATAAGTTCGGAATTGTATCTAAATAATTTCTTAGTTTGTCAATGTCCTTGTAGCTGTCGAAATATGCAGGATAGGCTTTCTTGACGCGCTCAACGTGATAATCTTTAACTTTCTCTGCGCTGTCGATTAAATTCATTTTCACCATTTCAGAAATTGCAAAGTCGGCAAAATTTTCGTCCGTCATGCTCCAAAGTTCATCGCCTTCGTTGCAAAAATATTCCAGACCTAACCAAATAAATTTTTTTAAATCTTTGACCATATAGGGCGACCAGTTGTTATAAACTTGGAAACGCCCCATTTTTACATTTGGATTATGAACATAAACCCAGTCGTCAGGAATAATATTGCCGATAGTTTTTATATCAGTTTCATTTTTCAAATTTAATTTTGAAACAAGAACTCCGGCAGTCATATAATCTCTGTAGGGAAGAGCAGTGGCAATTTTTTTCACGTCGTCGGAAACATTTTCAATTCCGCAAACTAAATCTTTCAGCGGCATGGAGGAAATCAAATAGTCACAGTCAATTTTTAAAAGTTCATCGCCCTGCCTGTAGCTGACGCCTGTGACAAAATTATTTGCATCTTTATGAATAATTTCTGCTTTTGAATTTAAAAAAAAATTTACGCCGCGCTTTTCGGATTCGGCGGCAGTAATTTCCCAGAGTTGTCCGGGACCAAATTTTGGATAGGAAAATTCTTCAATCAAAGAAGTTTCAACTTTTTTCGGTGACAGACGAAATAATTTTTCCAACATACTTTTTAAAATTATCAAGATGGAAAGACCTTTCACTCTCTGCTTGCCCCACTCCGGAGAAATATTTTTTGGATGTCTGCCCCAAACATTTTCGGTGTAGTTTTCAAAAAACATCGAGTAAAGTTTTTTCCCAAAACGATTTATATAAAAATCTTCAAGTGAATTTTCTTTACGCTTAACCAGCACACTTTTTAAATAACTGAAACCAACTTCAAGCGTAGTAAAAAATCCCATGTTACTCAGTGTGGAAAATGATAAAGTTATCGGATAGTTAAAAAATTTGTTGCGGAAAAAAATTCTTGAAAGGCGATTTCTGAAAAGCATAACTCTGTCCGCTTTTTCAGGATCGGGACCGCCTTCGCTGACTTTGCAAGTTCTGCCGAGTTCAATATAATCTTTTGCAGGTTTTCCTTGCGTCGGCAAAATTTTTTCCCACCATTCATTTACTTCAGGAACTTTTGAAAAAAATCTGTGTCCGCCCATATCCATTCTGTTACCATTATATTCGACAGTTCGAGCAATTCCGCCAAAACAATTACTTTCCTCAAGCAAAATGACTTCAAATTTTTCAGGGAATTTGGAAAGTTCATAAGCCGCTGTTAATCCTGCCGGTCCTGCGCCAATTATAACCACACGTTTCAAAATATCACCTCCGCTTTAATAAAATACCGAGTAAGTCATCCAAATTGCAAATGATGCGCTAAAAATTCCGCAAAGCAAAACAATTAAATTTGCATACTTCGGTGGTCGAAGAAAAGATAAAATTGAAAATGCAGTCAATGCGATTGGAATGAAATACCTCCCATGAAGGCCGCGAATAAGTTCTCCGCCCACAGAAGTCCAGATTAGATACTCCACTGTCAAAACTCCAATTATCGAGGCAAATACGCCCAAAAAAATAAAAATTCGCTGCCAAAACCTTAAATTCAATTTTCCACAAAAACCTCCCAGCGTAATTAAAATTATCGAATAACCAAGAACAAAGTAGTTTGGCAAATATATTTTGTATCTACCAAGCATACCTACAAATGATTTTACAAGGCGAATATCGCCTTCACTGTAAGTAAGGGTATTGAAAAGCGCAACAAGTAAACCTTTAGGATTTTCTATTATAAAATTTTTTTGAGCCACGATGTCAACATCATCATACCCCAGATAAAACTTACTGAACATCTCGACATCTTTAGCCGTTATTGAAAAATAAATCCACAGACCTGAAGCTGCCAATGCCGTGAACAATAAAAAAATTCCCAATCCGATGAAGGCAGATATTTTTTTAAATCTTTGTCGCGGCATGAGGAAATATAGAAGTAAAATTGTGCCATAAACAGATTTCAACAGACCAAGACAGATCGCCAAAATTATCAGCGCAAAAATTTCTTTGCCGGTAATTTCATCAAATTTGTTTCGCATCGACAAAAGCCAAGCCGTTCCCAAGAAACAAATTCCATAAGTCACTGCGTCAGCCGAAGTGGAAATTATTTCAACCAAAAACATCGGCATCATCGCGAGGAGAAAGATCAAAAATTTTTTCTCGGGCAAAAGTTTCATAGAAATCAAAACGCAGACAGCCACAAAGAGTAATGCTGCAAAACACATGAAGTAATAAATTTCTCCTGCATTTAAATTCAAACTACGCCCGATAAAAGCTGCTGTTGCTTGCGGAAAATATGCTAACGGTGGATATTGTCCGGTAGTGGGAATCAAAACAAATTCTGTATCTGTAGAATCAATCGACGTTAATAAAAAATTTTTTGTCATCTCGAAATTTACTTTATTAAATTTACTTCCAAAGTTAAAAGTAAAGTCGGGCGATATCATTGAACGAGGAATCTCAGCAACCAAAAATTTTTCGTCCTCGCTATGAAGTAATAATTTTTTTATCTTGCTTGATTTCTTGATTATATCGAGTATCATGGGATTATTTTCATTTTCTATATCCCTGACTTTGGCTGCGGGACTTAAAAATATTCCCTCCGACACTTGCCAAGCTCTTGCAAAATGCAACTGTTCGTCCATACCTTGAAAAGGTGGCGTAAAGATTCTCAGACAAACTCCGAAAAATAAAATCAAGAAAAAAGCGACTTGGACGAATCCAATTTTTTTTAAATATTTTTGCAAATAAAATTCCTCATTCCCAATCAAAAAAATTTTTTGTGTCAGAAATTTTATTTCATTCGTCGAAAAGTAATGTTGCTTTTGACCTACACGCCGCCTGAAAATTTTTTAGATTTTTCTGTAGCGGCGATGACTGCTTCAATCAGCGAACTTCTGACCCCGCCTCGCTCCAAAATTCTTACGCCTTCGATTGTAGTTCCTGCAGGACTTGTAACTTTGTCGCGCAGAGCGTCCGGGTGTTCGCCGGTTTCCAAAACCATTTTCGCCGCGCCGAGCAAAGTTTGCGCCGCAAGTTCGATTGAAATTTTTCTCGGCAATCCCGCCGCAACTCCTCCGTCCGCCAAAGCATCAATCATCAGAAAAGCGTAAGCCGAACCCGAGCCGCTTAAACCTGTCACAGCGTCCATCAATTTTTCGTCAACTTCGACAGCGCGACCAAGTGCCGACCAAAATTTTTTTATCAAATCTTTGTCTGTTTCCAATGCCTTTTGATTCAGCGAATAAGCCGTCATTCCTTCGCCGACGGAAAGAGCAACATTCGGCATAGCGCGAACGACCGAGTTGCTTGGGAAAATTTTTTCCAAAACTTCAATTTTCAAACCGGCGACGACAGATAAAATTGTTGTGTTCAAAGTAATTTTGTCTCGGAGTTCAGCTAAAGTTTTTACAGCGTCTTTCGGTTTTACGGCGAGGATTAAAATTTTTACTTTGCCAAGAAAATTTTCTGCGCCGACTTCGGCATTGATTCTGTAGCGTTTCACAAGTTCGTCGCAACGCTCCTGTTTGTGATCGGAAACAAAAATATTTGCGCTTGTCGCCAAATTTCCGCGAATACCTTTTATCACGGACTCGGCAAGAGCACCGCCGCCGATAAAACCAACTTTCAAATCTTCAAAATTTAAATTCATTTCGTCCATCAATGAATCACCTGTTCCAGATTTATTGTCGTTTGATGAAGAATTTTTCCTTGCGGTTGAATTTTTTTGTCAGGCGGAGGAGCGTCAACCAATTCGATGCTGTCGAGCAAATTTGTAACTTGTCCGCGAATTTCCGAAAGATAAATTGCGTAAAGTCTTTTTTGCTCGGCAAGTTCCTCCTCGTTCAGTCCGATTGTGCGTTTTTTCCTTGCAAGAATATTTATCCTTGCCAAAAGTTCAGGTGTTATCATTAAATCCACTTCCTTAAAAATTTTAATCAAAAAAATATTTTTGAATTTACAACCTCAGAATAATTTTTAAATTTTATGCAGTCAACTTTGATTTCAGTTTCGGGGTGTTCGCCGAGAAACCAAAAAGGTTTTATTCCGACGCTTGCCGCTCCTTCAATGTCGCGGTCGGGACTGTCGCCGAAGTAAGCGACTTCCTCAGGGGGAAGATTCATTTTTTTCAGCGCAAGGTTAAACATTTTTGGCGAAGGTTTTTCAAGTCCGGTTTCTTCGCTCGACACCATGAAGTCAATAAAATTATTTAAGCCGAGCCGCTCAATTTTTCTGTATTGAATGTGCGCCGTCATATCTGTGCAGACTGAAATTTTTTTCCCGGAATTTTTCAACTTGCGAACAAATTCTCCTGCGCCGTCAAAAGGTTTCATTTCTGACAAAAAACTATTCCAATAAACTTTATACATTTTCAGCATATAGCGGAAAGGATTTTTTCCAAGAATTTCCAGCGCGGTTTGGAAAAAAAGTGCGCGGCTGTGAAGTGCTCCGCCGTCGGTCAAACGCGATTTAATAATTTCGCGAGCCTCGCAGTAAACTTTCAAAAATTCTTCTTCGCCTACGCCTAAATTTTTTTCAGTAAATTTGCAAAGAATTTTCAGCGCACGCGCATGATTTTCAATGTAACTGTAAAGTGTTCCGTCAATGTCAAAAATAACTCCGTTAATCATTTCATCACCTGCCACGTCAAAATAAGAACTTTTCTTTTTGATTCTTGCAACAAAAAAAATTTCCTGCAAGGCAAGCGGATAAAAGTATCGTCGCAAATTTTTTTTCGCAAAGTCAAAAAAGTTTTGCTATAATATTTGAAAAATTTTTTTTAGAGGAGGAAAAAATTTTGTTTAAGCAGACAATTTTTTTTGCGGCGATTTTTTTCTGGATAATTTTTTCAGCATCACAAACAAGCGCACAAGTTGCGAGCGGAAAAACAATTTTATATATTCCGATAGACACTCGACCTTGCAACTTAAAGCAGACGGTTGAGGTTGCGGAAAAATTAGGCTACAAAGTTTTAACGCCGCCGACTGAATTTTTGGGAACGGGAAGTTTAGAAAATCAGTTCGGCAAGCCGGAGGAACTTTGGCGTTGGTTGGAAGATAATGCGCCGGGAGTTCAGGCGGCAATAATTTCTTCGGACGCGATGATTTATGGAAGTTTGGTGGGAAGTCGACAACATAATTTGTCGGTGGAAGAAATTTTAAATCGCACAGAAAAATTTTCCGACTTCAAAAAAAATTTCCCTGCCCTGCCGATTTATGTTTTTGGAACGATTATGCGAACGCCGACAAGAGGAGCGGCAAATTCAACTTTGGAACCGGAATATTACAAACAATATGGCGCAGCTTTTTTTGAGTATACGGCTTTGAAAGACAAACAGGAAACAGAAAAAATTTCTCGCAAGGACGAAAAACAAATTGCTTGGTTGGATTATTATATTCCGAACGAGTACAAGGAAGATTGGTTTATGCGTCGCGAAAAAAATTTGAATGCGAATAAATATCTCATTGACTTGACGAAGGCGGGAGCTTTTGAATATTTTCTTGTCGGCTGCGACGATAACTCAAGTTTTTCCCAGACGCATTTGGAAAGTCGTCGCCTTTCGGAATATGGAAAGGAACTCGGCAAAACTCAATTTCAAGTCATGAGTGGAGCTGACGAACTCGGTATGTTAATGTTGAGTCGAGCGATTAACAAAAATTTAAATGAAATTCCTTTCGTCACAACTTTTTACAATTCCGGCAAAGGCGGCGAAACAATTCCGAGCTACAGCAACAGCAAAATTTCTGCCGACATTGACGGCGCGATTTTTGCTGCGGGAGGTTTGCCGATTCCTGCCGCCGAACGCGCAGATTTGGTTTTGGCGGTGAATACAAATTTTGACGGCAAAACTTTCGAGGCGATGTCCGCAAAAAATATTTCCAAGCCGCGCAAAGGCACAAAAACTTTTATGAAACTTTTGAGCGGTCTGGCAGAAAAAAATTATCCTGTCGGACTGGTTGATATTGCCACTGCGAACGGAGCGGACAACGCTTTGATGGAACAGATGAAAAATAAAAGTCTGCAATTCAAAATAAAATCTTACGGCGGTTGGAATACTGCGACAAACAGTTCTGGATTTTTAATTGGCGCAGGAGTTCTGACAAAATTTTTGTCTGAACGCGAAAAAAATTCTCTGCTGCTGACAAGATATTTTGACGACTGGATCTATCAGGCAAATGTTCGTCCCATACTTCAAAACAGTTTGGGAAATTTTCCCGGTCAAGGAAATTCCATGAAACTGGATGAAAAATTTTTTCCCGCAAAAGAAAAAGCTGATGAACTTGTCGCGGATTTTGCGAAAAAAAATTTGAAACTTCCTCAAGGAATTTCGCTGAAAAATATTTCTGTCAATTTTACTTGGAACAGACTTTTTGAAGCAGATATTTCTTTCGACTTTTCCCTTCCCCCTTCTCAGTAAAAAAATTTTTTGACTGAAAGGAAAATTTTTTATGTTTTATATTCTGTCGATAATCGCGGCGATAATTTTGGTCGCGCTCTACAAATTTTTTCCGCGCAAAAAAATTTTTGTCTACTTCTGTCTCTTTCTTGCTGTCATCTTTGCAATTTCGGCATTTGTGAACAGCCGGCAGGCGGAGGAAGAAAAAATTTCTCAGGAACAAATTTTTGCCATTCAACAGCAACAAAAAATTTTCAGCGACTGGTATGCATCGTATCAGAAAGATATTGACAGGCTGGACAGAAATTGGCAACTTTATTATGACATTGTGGAAACTTTGAAAACTGCGGAAATTTATGAACAGATAACTTATGAACAGCTTACAGATTTGGAAAGCGAAGTCATCGACGAACAAATTAAAATTCATAACTTGCAACCGCCGCCTGAACTTGAAGAAGATTGCAGAATAATTTTGTCCGAAGTGATTCGCAAAACGCAAATTTATTCCGACGCACAAGCAAAAACTGTCACGTCTGTGAAGTCCGTCGCAAATCCTGAAATTGTGAAAGACTTGGGCGAGATGAATAAAAAAATTAAAGACATAACAATTCGCGAAATACCTGCAGGACTTTTCACGGCGCGGGAAATTTCAGCCATTCGCGACAAATTAGTTTTGCCGGAGGACGATGCGCGATGAAAAATTACAAAACAATTTCTGCAGAAAAAATTTTCAGCGCGGAGTATGAAATTAAAAAATCAAAATTTTTTTCTCAAGCCAAGCACGTTGAGGACGAGGCGCAGGCGCGGGAATTTATTCAGCAGGTCAAGAAAAAATTTTTCGACGCGACACATAATTGTTCGGCTTGGGTTCTCGGCGAACTCGGCGACAAACAAAAATCCAATGACGACGGCGAGCCGGGCGGCACGGCAGGAAATCCGATTTTGGAAAGCATAAAGAAAAATGATTTAACAAATATTGTCGTCGTGGTGACGAGATATTTCGGAGGAATAAAACTCGGCGCGGGCGGTTTGATTCGCGCATATTCTCACGCCGCCGCACTCGCAATTTCCGCTGCTGAAATTGTTCAGATGAAAACTTTCAAAAAAATTTCGCTCACGCTGGAATATAATTTGTTAGCGACGGTGGAAAATTTTTTCCGACAAAAAAAAATCAGCATCGAAAATATTGACTACGCCGAACTTGTTACGCTGAATATTTTAATTCCTCCACCTGAAGTTGAAAATTTTTTGTCGGAACTGACTGAACTGACTGCGGCAAATTTTTTGTCTGAAGTCGGCGAAGAAATTTTTCTTCCTGCAAAAATTTAGGGCGAGGTATTTTCTTTTCCCTCCTTTCTGAAGGGCGAGTATTTTTTTGTCCTTCACTTAAATAGTGCCGCAGGAAGCCTCCGACTTTAGTCGGGGAAGGAATGCTGCTCACGGGCGTTTCATAAAAATTTTGGAAAACGCAGGAAAAGTTTTGGAATAAAATTTTTTTTCGCAAACAAAAAAAGTCCCGGCAACTTTGTCGGGAAAATTTTTTTATTTTAATTTGCAAAAATTTCTTCAGCCTTTTCAATTTGCATTTCAACTTGTTTCTGAGAAGTTCCACCGAGAGAATTTCTGGAATTTACGCAAGTTTCAGGTTTAATTGCGTGGTGAATATCTTCGGCAAATTTGTCGGAAAAATCTTTGAACTCATCGAGCGACAAATCTTTCAGATAAATTCCGCGCTCAATGCAGTGATGAACAAGTTTTCCGGAAATTTCATGCGCCTGTCTGAAAGGCAAACCTTTTTTAACAAGATAATCTGCTAAGTCAGTCGCGTTTGAAAAATCTTCCTCGACTGCGCGGCGCATATTTTTTTCGCGAACTTTCATGCCGGAAATAATTTCTGCAAAAACTGCCAACGAAAATTTCACTGTGTCTATCGCGTCGAAAAGTCCTTCCTTGTCTTCCTGCAAATCTTTATTGTAAGCAAGCGGCAGAGCTTTCACTGTCGTGAGCATCGCCATTAAATGACCGATAACTCGCCCTGTCTTTCCGCGAATAAGTTCGGGAACGTCGGGATTTTTTTTCTGCGGCATCATCGAGGAACCTGTGCAGTGTGCGTCGTCCAATTCCACGAAAGAAAATTCACGACTGCACCACAAAATAATTTCCTCGCTCAACCTCGACAAATGAATCATTAAAATCGAAGCCGCCGACAAAAATTCTAAAATATAATCTCTGTCACTCACCGCATCCAAACTGTTTAAATAAATGTCGCCAAAATTTAATTCTTCCGCGACAAATTTTCTGTCGATTGGAAAAGTTGTCCCCGCCAATGCTCCCGCTCCGAGCGGCATAATATCTGCGCGTTTACGAACTCCGCAAAATCTTTCAAAGTCACGTTGCAACATAAAAAAGTATGCCATTAAATGATGCGAAAATAAAATTGGTTGAGCGCGTTGCAAATGTGTGTAGCCCGGCATAATTATTCTGAGATTTTTTTTCGCCGCCGCGACAAAATTTTTTTGCAATTCGCGAATCAATTTTTGAATTTCCTCAACCTGTTTTCTGACATAAAGATGAGTATCCAACGCAACTTGATCATTTCTGCTCCGCGCCGTGTGAAGTCGTCCGCCTGCCTCGCCAATTTCGTCGGTCAACGCCTTTTCAATGTTCATGTGAATATCTTCCAACGCGACACTGAAATTAAATTTGCCTTCCTCAATCTGCGCGAGAATTTTTTTCAAGCCGGAAATAATTTTTTCGCTGTCCTCCGCAGAAATAATTTTCTGCTTAGCCAACATTTTTGCGTGAGCGATTGAGCCTTCGATGTCCTCGCGATACATTCGCTTGTCAAAATTTATCGACGCTTGAAAGTCGTTAATCATTTCGTCGGTAGATTTTTCAAAACGTCCTCCCCAAAGTTTCTCACTCATTTCTTGTTCACCAAAGCTCTGACTTTCAAAGGCAAGCCGAACAAGTTAATAAATCCTGTCGCGTCAGCCTGGTTGTAAACGTCGTCATGTTCAAAAGTTACAAATTCTTTGCTGTAAAGTGAGTGAGGAGATTTTGAACCGGCAGAAATAATATTTCCTTTGTAAAGTTTCAATTTCACTGTGCCGGTGACAGTTTCCTGAGTTGAATCGACAAACGCAGCCAACGCCTCGCGCAGTTGACAGAACCACATTCCGTCGTAAACCAATTCGCCATATTTAACTGCGACGTGCTGCTTGAAGTGGAAAGTTGCGCGGTCAAGGCAAAGATATTCCAGTTCGCGATGAGCATAATATAAAATTGAACCGGCAGGATTTTTATAAAAGCCGCGACTTTTCATT
>CALEPR010000104.1 GCA_937910665.1 uncultured Selenomonadales bacterium | reverse complement strand
GCTTGATGAATCCTTATTTTCTCATGAAACTCATATTCAAAAATTGATTTCCGTGTTTCAATCTAAAAAAATATTGCGGCAGAAAATTTTTTTGTGTAAAATGTGGAAAATCATTTTCAAAATGGGAGGAATTTTTTTGTTGCGGATTGACAGGAGGCAGGCGAATGAAATGCGCGAAGTTTTTTTGCAAAGACGCTTTCAAATTCATCCTGCAGGTTCAGCAATAATCGAAGTCGGAAAAACAAAAGTAATTTGTTCTGCAACTGTTGAGGATAAAGTTCCACACTTTTTAAAAGGCACAGGCTCAGGTTGGCTGACAGCGGAATATTCTTTGCTGCCGGGTTCTTCGGCTGTTCGCGTTCCGCGTGAACGCATGAAACCCAGCGGACGTACTGCGGAAATTCAGCGGTTAATCGGTAGGGCTTTGCGGGCTGTGACAGATTTAAATGTCATTGGCGAGCGAACGATCACGATCGACTGTGACGTTATCCAAGCGGACGGTGGAACCAGAACGGCATCAATTACCGGAGCATTTATTGCACTTGTCGAGGCTTGCGAAACTTTTTACGAAGTCGGAAAAGTTTTTCCTGTGCGCGATTTTGTTGCGGCGATTTCTGCAGGAATTTCGGCAGACGGCGAAAAAATTTTAGATCTTTGCTATGACGAAGATTCAAACGCAGTTGCCGACTGCAATGTTGTTATGACAGGCTCGGGCGAACTTGTCGAAGTTCAAATCACGGGAGAAAAAAATACCTTCACAAGAAATGATTTGAATGAAATTTTAGACTTGGCAGAAAATGGAATCAGCCAACTGATTGACTTGCAGAAAGATGCTTTAGGCAGGGAATTGGTTTGGCGCGTGGGAAGGGTGGACTGAATTGGGAATGAGGAATGAGGAATGAGGAATTGTCTTGTGCTGGCGACGAAAAACAAAGACAAGGTGACTGAAATAAAAGCTGTGTTCGCTGAACTTCCTGTAGAAATTTTATCTCTTGCCGATTTTGAAAATTTGCCCGACGCAGTGGAGGACGGAAAAACTTTTGAGGAAAACGCGAGAATAAAAGCAAAATTTTTTGCGGAGAAATTAAATCTTGCTTGCCTTGCTGATGATTCAGGTTTGGAAGTCGATGCCTTGAACGGTTTGCCGGGAATTTTTTCTGCGAGGTTTTCAGGTTATCATGCGGACGACGCGACCAACAATCAAAAACTTTTGTCGGAACTTGAAAAAGTTGGCGCGGAGGAGTCGAAAGCAAATTACAAATGTGCATTGAGTTTCATCGACACTGACGGATCGGAAATTCAAACTTCAGGAATTGTTCATGGCGTGATAAAAAAAATTCCGCGCGGCTCGGGCGGTTTCGGTTACGATCCATATTTTTACATTGACGACAAAAAAACAATGGCTGAACTTTCTCCTGCAGAAAAAAATTCAATCAGTCATCGCGGCGCGGCAGTCAGAAAAATGTTGCCGCTTTTGAAGGAGCGATTTCTATGAAAATCGGAATTATCAGCGACACGCACGGCAATTTTAATTCTGTAGACGAGGCAGTTTCAATCGCGCAGGATATGGAAATGTGGTTGCACTGCGGCGACTGTGTGCCGGATGCGGAATATTTGCAATCTATCGTTGATGTACCTGTTCACTTTGTTGCAGGAAATTGTGATTGGCCAATGAATGATACTTGTTATGAAAAAATTATTGAAGTTGCCGGACACAGAATTTTTCTGACGCACGGTCACAATTATGGCGTTCGTTACACTCAGGAATATATTATGGAGGCGGCGGAGTCTCAAGGCGCAGACATTGCAATTTATGGTCACACGCACATTGTTGACAACGTGAAGGGTAGCGTTTTGGTTTTAAATCCCGGCAGTGCCTCTCGACCAAGAGATGAAAATCGCGGTTCATTTATGATTATGGAATTATTTGAAAATGTTGAACCAAAAATCGAAGTCATAAGATTTAATAAATAATTTTGTAAGATTGAGAATAAAAAAAAATTTATAAGCAAAAAAATTATCCTGCAAGCTGAAAAGACAAGCAGGAGACAACGAATTATGTCGAAGTTTCAAGACGATAAAATTTTTTGCAAATTTTTCTTCAAACTAAATTGACGCAGATTATTTTGCTGTGGTAATATAGCGCAAGAAAAATTTTGGAGGGATTTAAATGAGTAAAATTGCAGTGGTTTATTGGAGCGGCACGGGCAACACTGAAACGATGGCTAATGCTGTTGTCGAAGGCGTGAAAGCTGTCGGAGTTGACGTGGAGCTTTTCCAAGTCGATGACTTTTCTGCAGATAAAATGGAAGGTTTCAGCGGTTTTGCTTTTGGTTGCCCGGCGATGGGCGACGAAGTTCTTGAGGAAGATTCTTTTGAACCTTTCTTCGCTGAGGCTGAGGAAAAAATTTCCGATGTTCCTGTCGCGCTGTTTGGTTCTTACGGCTGGGGCGGCGGCACATGGATGGAAGCTTGGACTGACAGAACAAAAGCGGCAGGCGCAAACTTTATCGGCAACGTAATTGCCGAAAATGCTCCTGAAGACGACGTTATCAAAAATTGCGAGGAACTCGGCAAAAAGTTGGCAGAGGCTGTGTGATTTTTGACATAGTGGACTAAAAAAATTTTCGGAGCAGGAGAAATGAAAAATTTTTCCTGCTCTTTTTTAGTAGAAGGTCAGAATTTATTGAAAAAAATTTTTTTTGCTGAACAAAGAAAATTTTTCAGAAGTCACGACAGAAATTTATGACGAACTAAAAAAAAAATAAAGCGACCAAGAAAGAAGTTTCAGATGCTGTGGAGGTTGAGAAAATTTTTTCGAAAGTCTGAATGAAATTTTATTTTTTCTGCAAGGCAAAATATTCTCTGTCCAAAATTCCAAGCACAACTAAATTTTCATAAACTCCATTTGTCAGCAAAGTTTCACGCATTAAACCTTCGCGAATCATTCCTGAACTTTCATACAGGTTCAAGGCGACGGTGTTATAATCTTTGCAGTCGAGCCAAGCGCGGTGAAATTTTTTTACTTCAAAACTCCACTTCATCAGAAGTTGAAAACTTTCTCTGCCGTAGCCGATGCCTTTTCTCGCGACGATGACGTGCGTCCATTCAATTTCGTGAGTGTCCAGACCTTGCAGCAAAAAATATCCTACAGGCTCGGAAGTTTCAATTTCCTCGATGATGACATTCATTTTTTCAGAGCCGTCGGACTTTGCGACTTCGAGCTGAAATTTTTCGCTGAAAGGCACAATGAATTTTAAATTTTCCGGCGCATACTGAATTTTGAAAATATAACCTAAATCTTTTTCGGTCGCGCGGCGCAGTCGAAGGCGTTCACCTTCAATTAAAATTGTCGACATAAAAAAAATCACTCCTTCGACAAAATTTTAAATCTGTGGTAAAATTTTTTCAACCTTGAAGGGAGGGAAAGTTTTTTTGGATTATTTTTACAATGTTGATTGGACAGATTTTTTGTCAATGTTGATCGTTCCGGCGATAATTTTATTTGTGTCGTTGTCTGTCGGAATTGCGCTGAATAAATTTTTGCAGAAAAAAGTTCAGGCGCGAATTGAAAATGACGACTCGGAAATTAAACCAATTTTTTTTCGTGCGCTTCACGGAGTACCAATTTCTTTTTGCTTAATTGTCGGACTTTATTGGATTGTAAATACTTCGGCGCATTTGCCTGAAGGACTTGTAAAAATTTTTTCCTACATTTTGTTTGCGGCGATAATTTTTTCAATCACAAGAGTTGTCGAAAGAACTTTGTCGGGATTTATTCGCCTGAAATTTTCTGCGGAAGGCGACACAAATCAATCTACTTTGCTTGATACAATTTTCAGAATTGTAATTTATGCGTCGGGACTTTTAATAATTCTGGACTATTACAACATTTCAATCGCGCCGATTATCACGGCAATGGGCGTCGGCGGTATGGCGGTGGCTTTCGGCGTGCGAGAGACTCTGGAAAATATTTTTTCAGGTCTGCAACTTATTATTTCAAAACAAATGCGCGTCGGCGACTACATAAAACTTTCCACAGGCGACGAAGGAAAAGTTGTCGACATTAACTGGAGATTTATTTCGATTATGCCGCCGAACGAAGGAAGCGTCGTCGTCATTCCGAACAAAGTTATTGCCGCGAGCGTTTCGACAAATTATTCTATGCCGCGCGATGATATTGTTCTTTCAATTCCAATCGGCGTGAGTTATGACAGCGACTTGGAAAAAGTTGAAGAAGTTACTGTCGAAGTTGCGCGAAGAATTATGATTGAAGTCGACGACTATGAGCCTGAATTTGATGAGAATGGCGTTGACAGAAATCCTCTCGCGCCTGTAGTTCGTTATGGAAGTTTCGGAGACTCCTCGATCAATTTCAGCGCGATTATGCATGCGACAGAATTTAAACATCAATATTTAATGAAACACAGATTTATTATCGAGATCAGCAAACGTTACCGCGAAGAAGGAATTGAAATTCCCTTCCCGATTCGGACGATTATGCTGCCCGAAACTGAAGAAAATAATTTTGGTGAAGATGCAAACTTCAAGAAAGGATGATTTAAAAATGATTGTTGACGGAGTAAAAATTTATGCTGAAGGTTTGGAAAACTTCACGGAGGAGGAAGCAAAAAATTATGTCGATTATGTTCGCGAGCGCGTCGAAAATCCTCTGACGTTTTTGGAAATTAAAATGTGCGACGACGGCAAAGTTGATCTGAATTATAAAACTCAGGGCGAAAAGTTTGAGCGCATTAGGCGAATCACCGGCTACTTGACCGGCGATTTAAATTCTTGGAATGATGCAAAACGCTCCGAAGAACAGGAGCGCGTCAAACACAATGTTTTGATGTAAAGAATTTTTTGCAACAGACAAGTTGAAAAGCAAAATAAAAAGTTCCACGATGAAAATTTTGTGGAACTTTTTTTTGTCAGATAAAAAATTTTTTTCAGTCCGGAGATAAATCTTCATTCATGTCAGGAATCGGAGGAACATTTAAAGCCGCCATGATTGCAGAAATAAATTCTTCAGGATCGGAAAAAGGTTTTTCAAGGTAGTGTTCAATTTCCAAATCCGCGACGGTATGTCTGTCCGACTCGCTCAATTCTTCCGGAATAAAAACAACTGCCAAGTCGTCAAGTTTTTCTTGATCTTTCAACATCGACAACATTCTCACGCCGCTGACTATCGGCATATTATTTCCGCAAATCAGCAAATTTATTTCCTGCGTGTCGATGATTTCCAAACCTGCGGGAGCGGAGTTCGCAGTTACAACTTCGGCTTGATAAGGCAGCAAATGTTTTATCATACTCGTCACTCGCGGAAAAAGTGATTCGTCGCTGTCGACAAATAAAATTTTGAACTTAACAGTTTTCTTGATAAATTTCACGACGCGATCCAAAACTTCCTCAGGAATTATCGGCTTGTGCAAATAGTCGTCAACGCCGAGAACCATCGCCTTAGCAACGGAATCTTTGTCGCGAAGGGAGCTGACAAAAATTACAGGTATTTTGGAAAGTTTTTCGTCGTTGCGAATAAGTTCCAAAGTTTTAAATCCGCTGACAGTCGGAGTCAATTTTGCTTCCATCAAAAACAGGTGGACAGGTTTTTTATCAGCCGTCAAAAGTGCACGCGTTCCATTTTTTTCAAAAATAATTTTCCACGGCAACTTTTTCTTGAGGAAGTAAAAAAACTGCCTCAAAAAACTTTCGTTCGTGTCCACCAACATAATTGTGATTCCGCTTTTGGAATCGTACCTCATCACACTCACTCCTTTGAATTGGAAAACATTTTACAATTTTAGAAGCTATATTCACAGCTTCAGGAATTAGGATTTAGTCCAAAGAATTTAATGACAACATAAGTCAATCACTCCTCCTTCCTAATTCCTAATTCCCAGAACTTGCTCCGTGCGGCGTAAAAAAATTTTGTTGGCAGATAGAAAAATTTCAAAGACTGGAGCAAAAATTTTTTCTTCAGACTAAGACAGCAGACTTTTTAGCGGCGGCAAAATCTTCCGCACGCATCAACATAAAAAGATAATCGGACAGGCGATTTAAAAAAATTCTGTCCTCTTCGTGAAAAGCCTCAAAATGAGACTGTTTATAAAATTGTCTTTCGGCGCGTCGAGTAATCGTCCTAGCTAAATCCAAAAATGCGCCTGCCTTCGTGTCGCCGGGAATTATAAAATTTTTCAGCGGCGGCAAATTTTTATCAAGCAAATCGATGTCGTCCTCAAGATTTTTTATGTCTGCCGAAGTAATTCGCGCAGGCTGATTGATACTCGCCAAGTCAGCCATAAGGCGCGGCAAAATTTTTTGCGTTTCAAAAATTTTTTTGCGAATCTCGGGAACTGCGGAAAAATTTCTTGCAATGGCGAGCGCGGAATTTATTTCGTCCACTGTGCCGTAAACATCGACGCGCGGAGAATCTTTTTCGACACGCTCGCCTGTGAAAAGCGAAGTCAAACCTTCGTCGCCTGTTTTTGTATAAACTTTCATTCCTCAACCTCCAAATTGTTCCAGTTCGCTGAAGAAAATTGCAATTTCGCGCTTGGCACTTTCCGGACTGTCGGAGGCGTGAACTGCATTTTTACTTCCGCTTTCGGCGTAAAGTTTGCGGATTGTGCCTTCCTCAGCGTTTGCGGGATTTGTCGCGCCGTTAATTTCGCGAACGCGATTGATAACATTTTTTCCGCCAAGTATAAGAGCCATGATCGGACCGGAAGTCATGAACTCGACAAGTTTTTCGTAATAAGGTCTGCCAATGTGTTCGGCGTAGTGAGTTGCCGCAAGTCTTTCGTCCATCTGCATAACTTTTGCCGCGATGACTTTGAAACCTTCATCTTCGTAGCGTTTCAAAATATCTCCCAAATGTCCTTTGCTGAAAGCGTCAGGTTTAATTAAGACCAAAGTTTTCTCCATAAAAATTTTACCTCCAATTTTTTCTGTTATAGAAAATGTCGCTCAATTTTATCGTTAAGTCGGGAAAAGTTGCAAGCGTAATTTCAGAACGTGTTTCGGCTTTCTGTTCGTCACTTAACGTTTCCCATTCATCATCATTGTACAAAATATATTCGCCGTCGAGATAATATTTTCCGTCGCGCAGGAGATAAACATCAACAACTTCCATCAAAGGATCTACAATCCAATATTCTTTAACTCCGTTCAGTTCGTAAGTATCTTTTTTAATAGTCAAATCTTTTCTGCGCGTGGACTTTGAAAGAATCTCAACAACCATGTCAGGTACGCCGTGAATCCCTCCGCGCCAGTCGATAATATTTTCATTCTCGGACTTCACAACAATTAAGTCAGGTTTATACTTACTGCCGTCCGGCAAATACAAGTCAACATTATCTGTAAAAACTTCTCCACAATGATTTTTGCGAACATAATTTGAAATGTCAATATAAAAACCGCCCATGACATTATTGTGGTAAGAACTTGCAGAAGGAGCCAAGATTTTTTCACCTCCGATAATTTCATAGCTTGGATAGAGCAAAGCCTCATTCATCATCTCGAATCATCTCCTCACAAAAAAAAATTCCGAATCATTTTAACCCATTACAAAAACAATGTAAAATATTTTTGCAAGGGTATGAAACTTCATCTTGCAATTCGTCCGAGAAAAATTTTTCAATAAAGATGCGCTTCTTCATGTTGTTGGCGATAATTTTTCCTGCAAGTTGGAAATTTTTATTCGTCGTCAAAAAAATCACTGTCAATGCGTTTGATTTTATAAATTTTTTGCGTTGAAACTCCCACTTCAAATTCAATCATCAATTCCGCAAGTCTTTTTCCATCGATAAGAACTATATGCTGCTCGCTTGCATATTTTATAGCTTGCGGAGAAAATTTTGCGGTCGTCACGAAAAGTCCTTTGTCAATTTTTCCGATTGTAGAATAGACAAATTCGGAAACATTGACAAAAGTAGTATAATGTAGTCGGTGATTTTTAT
>CALEPR010000103.1 GCA_937910665.1 uncultured Selenomonadales bacterium | reverse complement strand
AAGGCACTTTTCGCAACGCTCTTTATACCATTCCAAAAGACTTTTATATTTTTCTTCTGCCGTTTTGATCGTTGCGCGGTGATTCTTGATTTTTTCCAATGCCCAGTCTGCCGCACCGTCGTCTTTGATGATCCAATCGCCCATGAGATTCACTCCTTCTTAAAACGGAACATCTTCATTTTCGACCGATGAAAGATTGTCGAAAGTCGCATTGGGTTCGGTCGAATTGGTCGGAGTGTTTGAAAAACTTCCGGGAATTTCCGCTTTCTTTAATTCCGGAATCCGGAATTTACCGCTGCGGATATTTTCAACGGAACGCGGGTATTTGATTCGGATCGCAACGCCGGTCGTGCCGTCGCCGTTGATATATTCCTCTTCTCCGAAAACGAATCCGCAGAGTTTACCTTTGAGCGTCTCTTCGTTAAAGCTGAAGTCACCGTTGCCGTTGTTGGTTGAAGTTCCTTTGACGGAGAAACCCGGATTGGAATTTTCAATCGCCGTCAACATACCTTTCAAGTTTGTATTCAGTTTGCCGCTGTGCGTGTCGAAAATCAGCTGCCGGTAAACTGCGTCATTCGGATATTTTGCACCGTCTTTGTTCCATTGCTGTCTGCGTTTATATTGGTCGATAAAATAGCCGGCAAATTCGCCTTCCGCAATATCAACCGCAAAGACCAGCATCGGATTTCCTGCCTTTGAAGTTTCCGCCTTCACATTGATAATTTTGCAAACATAACCGTCGGCGGGGAGTCTTACAAATTCGCCGGCATCTGTAGCTCTTACATTGTCATAATCTTTCAAAAGAATCATTCTTTGACCTCCGTTTCATCATCATCATCATCTTCATTTTCATATTTTTCTATAGTGCAGATAGCGGCTTGCATATCATTCGGGATAGTCGGATCGAAACAACCTTCCGGACTTCTCGCCGTTGAATTTTGCGGCGAGGTTTCAAAGAAATAATTGCCGTCCTTATCGCACTTTGCGTAAAAAACATATTGACAAAGGCTTTCGAGGTTTATTTTTTCCAGCATACTGCCGGGAGTTTTCAAGTGGTCGACGGAGCTTTCTTCCTCTTTGGTTGCGGGCTTGACGTGAGCGTTGATTACGACGGTCAAATCTTCCCGCAAATCCTTCGACAGGTCGAAAATTTTGTAGATGTCGGCGGCAATGTTGTTCCACTTGTTAAAGCCGGTCGCCGTGTCGAAAATTTGACGGTTTACCATTGTTGTGTTCAAGCCGTCAACGACAATGGTTTTTATGTGTTTCCACTTTTCATTGTCGCCGCCGAGAGTTTTCAGCGTTTGATAAATATCATTCGGCATATTGCGGGTACTGTAGTTTCTGCCGGGGACGTAGTTCTTCTTCCAGCCGCGCCAAGGCAAGCCGTGTTTTTTGTCCGCGTCGATTATGAAAGTTGACGCGGGATCAAGCGTTCGGAGTGCGTAACTCTTGCCGCTTGCCGGTTGCCCGTAAACCAGGATCAATCTTGACATTCGGTAAAATCTCCTTTCGTTCAGCCGGGCAAATTTTAGGGGGAGCGGCGAGCGTCCCCCGATCTGCCCGTAGTTTTTAGAGAAAAATTTTCTGATGGTAGCGAAACCCTTTTATTTCAAAAACCGCTTTAAATTTTTCCGATAAATTTTTCCGATCCTACACATCGGTGATGGAGCGTGTGAGTGTTTTGGTGTTCGAGAGCATAAGGAATTTTCATCTTACACACTCTCACTCCGACACTCTAACGTTAAATCCGTCCGTCTTTGACGAATTTCAAACCTGTCAACAAGGAAAGGAGCGTTGACAAAAGTACTGACATTTTCAAACAAATAAATTAACTGCGGCATCGGAATCATTTTCGGCGGTTTCGGAAATCAATTTTTAAAATCTCGGAGTATCGGTTGCTTTTTCCTCCTTCTTTGATAAAATCCGTTTAAGTAAATATTTTCAACGGCTCTTTTTTTATGCCGTTTTTTTGTTGTCTTGATACCTTTTCCGTTATCATTTCAGCAGATTGTATTTGCCGAGAATACCCAGAACTGTCTGCAACATTTCTTCGTTTCTGTTCCGGATATCCGTTTCGGTGAAGTCCGCTTTCTCATGAGCGATTTTTTGTAACTCCCGATTGACTGTTCCGGGGGAGGGCTTGCCTTTGTCGTTGAATCCGACATAGCACCGTTTTTTTACGTCGAAACTGCAATTATTAGCCCGTGTGTTGATCTCGCGTTCCAAAAGTGCCATATTGCCGAGCGAATCAATCAGACTCGGATCGTGGAACTTGTCAAAATTCTTCATATCTTGCGGCACAATATGTTCGACGGTAAATTTTTGGCGCGGCGGGACTAACTCTTGCAGCTCCGAATTGAAAAACCACCAACTTAAAACCGAGTCGGTTACAAACTTTTTGTTTCGCGAATCTTGAAAGTTTCGGAACACATACTCAACGCCGGACTTGTTTATTTTGTAGTTTTCAAAAATTTTGCCCGGATTGTTATCAAGCGTCGCCCAGTGTGTTTTGTTCCAAGAGCTTCTTAAATTAGCGCGAAAAGAACCCGTTAAAGCGCAACTGAAAACGATTGCCGTAAACCGGTCAAGCAATTCATCGGCTTTGTTCAAGTCGCCCGATGCGTTTGTATCTTTGAGATAGAAAAACATACCGCTCACAGTCATCAACGCATAAGCATAAGGGATTCGCAAAAGCACGTAGATTTTTCTTAAAACTTTTTCGCCGGTCTCACCCGGAAAGCGTGTCATCCGGTTTTTCTCGTAAACGTCCTGCCAAAAATCCGTAAGGGCAAATAAATCGGGCATAAAATTATCGGCAAGCAATCTTTCATAATTATTTTTCTCATAATATGCTTTGGTAGCACGGCGACTTTGTATGCTTTCAAAACTCATCGTATAAGATATCAGCAAACCTTCCATAGGAGTAATTTTTGTGGTTGCCCTGAAAAGTGTGCCGGATATTTTTACGAGTCTTTCCCAATCTTCAATAAATTTTTGCTTTTCCGCCTCTCCCTGCTTTGCAAATTTCTTATACAAAACGGAGCGGAAAATATCTGTTGCGTTTAACGGCATCCCCCTGTCGTTGGTCGTGGTGAATACCTGCAACGCTTCATTTTGCGACGACGTTTCTATCCGGACGACGTAACAGTTATTTATTAACCTTGCAAACAAATCCGGGAATTTTGACGGATTTGCAATCTTCAAGTCGGTTAATTCGTTTCTGAAAAAGTTGTAATTCGTTGAAAAATTATCTTTCTGTGTTTTGTCAGCGTTGCCGGAAAGCAGAATGTTTTTAAATACGTTGTTGAATTGCTCTTCCAAATATGTGGAAGTTACTTTCAAAGAGTCTTTGAGAGGATTTTCTCGTCCATCAGCGAGCCATAAACATTTTTCAGCGGATTTCACAAGGTTGTCTTCGCCGATATTTTTGATGCTGTCATAAAAAGCACGGATTAACAAAGTTAATGTGATTATGCGCTGTTGCCCGTCAATGACTTCATACTGCCCACAGTCGTTTTTGAAAAAAGTCACGTCGCCGAGAAAATAATTGTCTTTCTCTTTGTTGAAATCTTCGGCAAAAGCAAACTCCTGCAGATCGTCAATCAAAGTCCGGCAATGTTCGACTCGCCAAGAATACGGACGCTGATAATCCGGGATAAGGAACTGAATATTATTATTGTCAAGCAATTCTCTAATCGTTTTTGTGTTTGAGTTAATTGTGACCATTTTTGGCACCGGCTCCTTTCTAAAAATTTTGTTTTGTGCTATACTGCACTCAAGGGATTTTTCTTGACCGCCGTATAAGCGGCTTTTTTGTTTGCCTAAAATTCTCTGTCCCAAGCGTCGTATTCGCGGGCATCGGCTTCCCCGCCTTTGAGATCGTAAAGTTCGTCCTCCGAATAATCTTCCGGGAAGTCGTACCAATCGCGCCCGTAGTGCATACTGCGCAAATCCCGCGAACTGTAGAATCCCCTGTAATACGTTTCATCGCGGCGTTGAGTTATGTCTGTCATTTTTTCAGCCCCCTTTCAGTGCGTCAGGCAACAGTGTTACAGTGTGTGAGTGTATGAGGGAATTGCATTGTCGGGTTTTCACTACTCCCGATTCCCGCAAATCTCTTATGCTCTCTTACACTCTCACCCTCAAACACTCTTTCCAACAGGCGAAAGTATGAGGTTTTCCGGATTATCGGCGGAATAAACTTTCCACCTTTCCACCTTGCAAATCTTTTCACCTTATCACCTCAAGCCGCCTGCCTGATTTCCCTCAACAACGCACCGGCATAGCTGAAAAGACTTTCCGCGCTGTCAATATCTCCCGCCGAAATACATTTGCGAATCATTTTTTGAGTATCGCGCAAATTGCGAATATCACGGCGGCGGTTTTCAAATGCCGCAAGTTTCGCGTCGTATTCTTCCTGCGTCGGAAAAACGAACTCGGTTTTCCCGGACTTTACGTCTTCGGCAAGTTTCAGCAACACGTCTGCAACCTGTTCCGGCTTTTCGTAAACCGCCATCGTCGCGAAACAACAACCGACTTCAAATCCCTTGCCGTTAACCGTGCGCTCGACGTGGAAGAAAATATCGCTCGTTATTCCGTGCTTGACTTTGCGGAAGGTTTCAACGTGACCGCGCTGATTCGTCAAAGTGATTTCATCGGTCGCGGCGTTTACTGCGTCGTCGATTGTCATTGTGAATTTGTCCCACGCATAAATTTCGTCCAATTTCGCCGAAACGGCTTTTGCGATCTCGGCGTTTTTGATTTCGACTTCCGCCGCCGCATCCGTGTCAACAAAATATTCGTCAACGCAATCGGCAATAATTTCATTCGCCGCGCTTTCGCCCGTCAACTTTTCAAACTTCGCTTTGACTTCGTCAAGCGTCAAGCCGAAATTCGCAAGTGCTTTATTCATTCCGCTTTTGCTTTTGTAGAACTTGTGACCGTTGGCACTGCCTTTGTCGTTGAAAGTGCGAATCGACAAATACGTTTTGTCCGGCTCTGCAATATAACCGCCGATGTCCTTGCCGTCCGCAAAGATTGTCATCTCGGTGATGTCGCTGTACTTTGTAATCTCGAAATTCATTTCTGCCTTTTTCATTGTTTAGATCTCCCTTCTCAAATTACGCCGCCTTTTCGATTGTCGGCAGGTATCCGTGCGCCTTCATCAGTTCGTAAATGCCGAGCCGTCCTTTTTGCGTCCAGTAAGTGTGCATTACGGAATGTTCCTGCCCGTCGTTGCCGTTGTAAACGTGAGTCTTCGTTGAAGTCCACCCGAGCCTTGCGTATTTCTGATACAAGAGCCAAACGCCGCTCTGATTGAATTGCACTTTCCACTCGTTAAGCAACTTGTTCATTTTTGTTGCGCTCATTCCGTAATCTTTCGCAATTTTGCTGATTGACACAACGTCTTTGCAATTCAGGACAAGGTCGTAATACGTCGCCTTCGGCTGAAGTTCCGCTACCTGCTGTGTCAATACCGCCGATTTTTCGCGCTCCTCTTTGATTTCTTTCAGGAGTTCGATTACGACATCCGGATTTTCAAGTATCCGTTGCGCCGTTTCTTTTGTGAAATATGCGCCGTGCTTGCGAATCGTCGGAATGACTTCACTTGTTACCCACCGTTTAAACTTTTTCGCCGTCGGCAACTTGCTCGAAAGTATCAAGCTGTAAAGTCCGCTTTCGTTAATGACGGGCATTTCTTGCTTTCCACCGGGGGTGAGGATTTCGCTCACCCCTTTATCCTCATCATCGACGTGAACCCGAATCGCTTCCTGCGGGTTCTTGTATCCCAGAGCGATTGCAACGTCTTTACCGACGAAATACGGTGCGCCGTCAATTTCTATCGTGCGCAATTCGCCGAATTGACTGTCCGTGAAAATTTGAATCTCATTCATTTACAATTCCTCCGTCTTTAAGCCGCTCCGTTTGCGGCGGTTTCGTTGTTGTTGAGTTGCGAGTCTATTCCGATTTGCAACCCTGCCAGAAAACCTTGCAAGCCGTTGATAACGCGCTTATAAAGTTTCGGGTCTTTCTCTGCCTCACGAAACAATTTCAACGCAGTATCTACGATTTCGCGCTCTTCCGCTTCGTACATTGCCGTCACCTGCCTTTTGTTTAGGACTAAATCCTAAATTTAGGGGTATGATAAACGATTTAATCTTATTTGTCAAGAAAAAAACTTGCTTTTTTTAGGATTGAGTAGTATTATTTGCATTAACGGAGGGGGGTGAACAAAATGCTACAAAGATTACAGGAACTTCGAAGAGCCTTGAAATTAAATCAAATACAATTCGGTGCGGAAATCGGAGTCGGGCAATCTGCGATTTATCGAATTGAATGTGGCAAAAACGAATTAACGGAACGCAACTTCAATGCAATTTGCGCAAAATTTAATGTTAATCCGGAGTGGTTGCGTGAAGGTAAAGGTGAGATGTTTAATCCTTTGCCGGCGACTGATCCGTTTGAAGCATTGGTGCAAGAAAAGCAAATGACACCGATTGAAGCGGGAATGATAAAGGCGTTGCTTTCCGTTCCGCCCGAAACTCGCAAAGCGGTTAATGATTATTTGTTGACGCTTGCCGAAATAATTGCGGAAGAACAGTTAAAGCCGAAAGACAAAAAACGCGCCGAATTATTAAAGCAACGTGCAGAAATTGACGAGCAGCTTGCCTTGCTTGACGGCGTTTCCGATGACGAATTAAGCCGCAAAGAAAAACACGCTCTGCTTGATGCCGAACTTGATGCGGCGGAAAAAGGGGAAACATTTACTCGTTCCACCTTTTTAAATGGACGAATCAAAAAAAATAAACGCCTTCCATAAAAAAATCAGTCGGGCAAATTAAAATCTCTTTCATTGTCGAAAGGGATTTTTTGTTTTTTTTGGGAGATGGTAGAAGTGAAAAAGTTTTTGTTGTTGCTGATTGTTTCGCTGTTTTTGGTCGGTTGCGGAGATGATCCGCCACAAAGTCAACCTGCCGCACAAACTTCAACGGCACCGACTTCAACGCCGACGGAAAAGCCGAA
>CALEPR010000102.1 GCA_937910665.1 uncultured Selenomonadales bacterium | reverse complement strand
GTCGAAAATTATATCAGATTGTTTTCAGTTTGCAAATTGAAAATGTCCTTGCAAAAAAATTTCTTGGCGATTATAATTTCACTTGGAAGTTGAAAGTCTTGGCAATAAAAAAAATCCTGCTGGTAACAGGATTTGTGCCAATGAGACGGTCAGCCTCTCATATATCTAATGACTGTAAGAAATATGAAAAGCCGCTCAGCTGATTGCTTTAGGCGGCTATTTTACTGGTCAGCAGGAGGATTGCTCCAGCGATCACGATGACGCGAACGATGATAACTTTCCAGCGCATGGCACTCACCTCATTTTTGGAGGCTTAGAATTTGACCGCCCCGTCAAAAGACTTCGGCACTACGTCGAAAATTATATCAGATTGTTTTCAGTTTGCAAATTGAAAATGTCCTTGCAAAGATTTTCAACATCAATTACAATTTTAAAAAAAATTTTCGTGGTCTAAAGGAGTTTTTTTTTCATGGATTTTTTTCATCAACTTATTCAGCAACTTATTAACGGCGTGAGTCTTGGAAGTATTTACGCTTTGATTGCGTTGGGCTATACAATGATTTATGGGATTATAAAGTTGATCAACTTCGCGCACGGCGACATTTACATGGTTGGAGCTTACATTGGATTTTTTGCGATAACTTTCGGACATCTTCCAATTTTACCTGCGCTTTTAATTTCGATGGCGGTGACGGCTTGTCTTGGAATGTTGGTTGAGAAATTGGCTTACAAACCGCTTCGACATGCGCCGAGAATTTCAATTTTGATCACGGCGATCGGCGTTTCATTTTTTCTGGAATACGCGAGTATGTATTTCGTCACTCCAACGCCAAGAACTTTTCCGAATGTCATAGAAAATATTTCTTTCAATCTTGCGGGATTTATCATCAACGGACAGCAACTTTTAATTTTTTCAATCACGATAATTTTGATGGCAATTTTGACTTACATAGTGCAGAAAACAAAACTCGGAAAGGCGATGCGTGCGGCGAGTTTCGACACGGAAACGGCTCAGCTTATGGGCGTTGATTCTGACAAAGTAATTTCAATGACTTTTTGTATCGGTTCTGCATTGGCGGCGGCTGCCGGAGTTTTGGTCGGAGTTTACTACAACACAATAGATCCGCTCATGGGAATTATGCCGGGCTTGAAAGCGTTTGTTGCGGCAGTTTTGGGCGGAATTGGAATTTTGCCGGGCGCGGTTGTCGGAGGAATAATTTTGGGAGTGATCGAGGCTTTAGTTTCAGGATTTATTTCCTCAACTTTCAGAGATGCAGCGGCGTTCGCGATTTTGATTTTAGTTTTGTTGATAAAACCTTCGGGACTTTTTGGCAAGAACACAAGCGAAAAAGTTTGACCTTCATAAATTTTTTTCCAATAGGAAAGTCGAGGAGCAAAATTCCCCGACTTTTTTTTTTGCGCCGATAATTTTTTTTACTGTCGAGTTGAAAAATTTTCGCAGAACAATTTCAAACTTTTTTAGCCAAAACTAATTTTTCAAATTCCTCATAGTCGACGACAATCAAAAGAGGGATTAGTTGTTAGTTTTTTTTCTATCCACTAATCACTAATCACTATCCACTAACTACTAATTCCCAGCCCCTTAACCCTATTGCTTGAAGCTGTGAATACAGCTGCTAAATTTTTTCTGCAATAATTTTTCTAACTGCCGATAATTTTTTTTCGCCAAGAAATTTCCTACACAAAAAAAGTTGCCGCCGATTGACTGCAACAAATTTTTGATGAGCAATCGTAAGCAACTTTGAATTTAAATTTAATCGTCCTCTGCCAGCCAAGTTTTGATAAGCATTGCGACTTCTGCAGGTTTCTCGTCGATAAGTCTGAGGATAGCTTTCTTTTCGTCGCGCTGTTTCTTTTCTTCCGGCGTGAGACTGTCTTCCTCGATTCTGTCTGCTTCGATAAGACGCTGACGCTCGTCCTCCTCTGCTTTGCGCCTTGCTTCTTCCTCTGCACGAAGAGCCGCGAGATAATCTGCACGCTCCTGCTGTTTCTTTCTGCGGTACATGAGGAATCCGCCCAAGAGCAACGCCGCAAGCAAGAGCACTGCTGCAATTTCCATGTAAAGTATCCTGTCACGACGCTGTTGTTCAGCTTCAGCAAGCGCAAGTCTTCTGTCTTTCAACTCTGTGCTGAACGGCAACGGCTCAACCGTCACAACGTCGCCGCGTTCTTCGCTGTAACCTGCCGCCGACTGCACTGTTCGCAAAAGACCTTCTTGCTGAGGTTCAGTGACTGTATCATTTACCAAAACTGCAACAGTCAGTCTGCGAATTGTGCCGGGTGCGGCAACAATGTTTTGATTTTCTTCATTGATTTCAAAATTCCGCGTGGACTCTTTGCGCTCGTACTCGGCGTTGGCGTTTCTGTCCTCAGCAACGTAGCCCGGAATATTTCCTTGCACGCCCGCCGGCCCGCCGGGAATATTTGACTCGCCGTTGTAAGTTTCGCTTATGTCCTGTTGACTGCGGATAATTCCTGATTCATCAACCACAGGCGTGAAAGTTTGCCTGTCAATTTTGCGCTCGTCAAAATCCAGTTCCACACTCACGCGGACGAAAGAATTTCCTTCGCCGAGAGAATTATCTAACATGGACTGAATATTTTGCTGAATGTGATCGCGAACTTTCTTTGTCATCTCAATCTGATTCAAAGCCTGAATACTCAAACGCTGTTCTTTGGCAAGCTCGTCATCTGAATTTTCATTCAAAATATTTCCCGCCTCGTCAACGACCGTGATATTTTCGGGAGCCAAGCCTTGAATACTGTGGCTGACAAGATTTACAATTCCTTTAACCTCTGCGGGCGTGAGTTGCTCATTCGGTTTCAACATGAGCATAATTGATGCCGTAGCAGGTTTTTCATTTTTTTTGTAGAGACTGTCCTCCGGCAGGACAATGTGAACTCGCGCCTTCTGAACAATTTCAATTTGCTCAATCGTTCGCGTCAATTCGCCTTGCAGAGCTTGCAAATAATTGACTTTGTTTTGAAATTCCGTAACGCCAAGTTTGCTGTCGTCAAAAAGTTCAAAACCTTTATTGCCGCGTGGAAGTCCGGCAGTTGCCAATTCCAATCTTACGTCGTGAACTTGAGTTGCGGGAACATAAATTGTTGAGCCGCGTTTAGTTTCTGTAATTTGATATTGTACGCCGGATTCTTTTAAACTGTTCACAACGTCGCCGGCGTCTTTTGTTTCTAAATTTGTGTACAACGGCACAAAGTCCGGCTTACTGCCGTACCAAAAACTTATACCAAAAATTGATATAAGAATTGCCACAATAACGCCTAAAAAAATATACCGTTGCCTTTGGCTGTATCCATTCCACAGTTCTTGGAATCGCTGTTTCCAAGCCTCCAACTTTTAATCAGTCCTTTCGAACCGTCCATGTAAATTTTTTTCATTCCATAAATCAGACTTGCATCCGCATAATTTCCTGATATGCAGAGACTGCGCGATTCCTTAATTGCAATGTAAGTTGAATAGCGATGTCCGCTTTTTGCGCCGCCACGACAACTTGAGAAATATCTTCGACACGTCCTGCAGCCAACGCCATATTCATTTTATCAGACTCTAGTTGCAGTTCGTTAGTTTTCTTGAGGGCGTCTTTCAG
>CALEPR010000101.1 GCA_937910665.1 uncultured Selenomonadales bacterium | reverse complement strand
AAGCCGCTCCAAGTAAAAGCGCAACAATCAGCGGCAGGCCAAAATTTGTCGTGGCGACAACTCCGACGTATGCGCCGACTGCCATAAATCCTGCGTGACCGAGTGAAAATTGTCCTGTGTAGCCGTTAATTAAATTTAAACTGACTGCCATTATAACGTTGACACAGATCAAAATTATATTCAACTGCCAAAATGATCCGATAAGTCCGCCGCTGATCATTCCCTGCAAGACGGCAAAAACTATCAATCCAAAGATCAGCATTATCAAATCCCTTTTCCTAACCGAATTCATGAAAAATCTCCCTTCAAAAATTTTTTGCAGAAAAAAAAATCTCCCAGAAAATCACTTAACGGAGATTTTAACTTTTTCTGCGGACATTGTCACGAAATATTTTTTCAAAATAATATTGTCGCAACTGTTTTGCCTGTGAAAAAAATTTTTTTACAAATTTTTAAGCTGTTCTATTCTGCTTTCAACGGAAGAAATTTTTTCCTGCGCGGCAGAAAGTTTTTCTTTCTCGGCTTGAACGACTTCGGCGGGAGCTTTCTCGACAAAGTTTTTGTTTTTCAATTTTCCTTCGGTCGCAGAAATTCCTTTGCGAATTTTTTCAAGTTCCTTCGTTAAGCGCGAAATTTCTTTCTCAGTGTCGATTAAATTTTTCAGCGGCAAGAAAATTTCCACGCCTTCCGCAACTCCTGCCAGAGCATGGTCAGGTTTTTCGGTAGAGAAAGTCACAGGCTCGGCGGCGGCAAGTTCCGAAATATATTTTAAATTTTTCTGCAAAATTTTTTCAACTTCTCCGCTTGAAACTTTTAAAATTACTTCAGATTTTTTTCGCGGCTCGACTCCGACTTCATTTTTCAAGTTGCGAATAACTTTTATGACTTCCATTATCAAAGTCATATGACTTTCTGCAACCTCGTCAACTTCTCCGCCGTCAACCCAATCAGCCAACATAATTGAACCTTCGGCGTTTGGAAGTTTTTGTCTGATGACTTCAGTCAAGAACGGCATGAAAGGATGCAAAAGTCGCAAAGATTTTTCCAGAACTGTCATCAAAACATAAAGTGCGGTTGACTTCGCTTGTAAATCTTCTCCGTAAAGTCGCGCCTTCGTCAGTTCAATGTACCAGTCGCAAAATTCCGACCAGATAAATTCATACATCAATCTTGCCGCTTCTCCAAGTTCAAACTTGTCAAGATTTTCTGTAACCTGTTTTGCAGTTTTATTCAAGCGCGAAATTATCCACCTGTCAGATAATGAGGAATGAGGAGTGAGGAGTGAGGAATTATTTTCCACCTTTCCATCTTTCCATCTTTCCATCTCCTGCAAATTCATCAGCAAAAATCTTGACGCATTCCAAATTTTATTTGCAAAATTTCTAGCCGACTCGACGCGCTTGTCAGAAAATCTTAAATCGTTTCCGGGAGTATTTCCTGTCACCAACATAAAGCGCAAACTGTCCGCGCCATACTTTTCAATGACTTCGACAGGATCAACTCCGTTGCCGAGAGACTTCGACATCTTTCGACCAAATTCGTCGCGAACAAGACCGTGAATAAAAACTTTTCTGAAAGGAATTTCGCCGCGAAATTTTAAGCCCATCATAACCATTCGCGCAACCCAGAAAAAAATTATATCGTAACCTGTCACCAAAACATTTGTCGGATAAAATTTTTTCAATTCATCAGTTTCTTTTGGCCAGCCCATCGTCGAGAAAGGCCACAGCGCACTTGAAAACCAAGTATCCAAAACATCTTCGTCCTGATGAATATTTTTTCCATGACAATGCGAACATTCATGAATTTCTTCCTCCGCAACTGTCATTTCTCCGCAGTCGTCGCAATACCAAGCCGGGATTCTGTGTCCCCACCAAAGTTGACGGCTAATACACCAGTAGCGAATATTTTCCA
>CALEPR010000100.1 GCA_937910665.1 uncultured Selenomonadales bacterium | reverse complement strand
GGCGTGCTGACGCACTTTTTGATTGAACTTACACAAAATTTCTGACACAGTCTCGGACGGAAACGAGAGGAGGAATTTTTTTATGCCTGACTCCAATTTTAAAATTCCTATGGAATTTAACACAGAAATTTATCGGACGCTCAACGACATAGAAAATTTGATTTATTTTAAGTGGAATGTTTTGACTGATACTTTGGAGTTTACTGCCTCTGTAGAAAATTCCGAGTATGATTTGCCGCAAGTTGCTTCTCCCGCTTCTACGCTTTTCTTCGGTGGGGATACAATTCACCCCGACGACCTTGAAAAGTTTGAAACTTTTTTTAATGAAATGTTTTGGTTGCAGGGGACGAGGAACGACTACAAATTTTTCAGCGCGAAAATTCGATTGATCGGAAAAAATCGCAGCGATTATTTGTGGGCGGAATTTAGGATGCTTTTGTATTTCGACGACAACGGACCTGCTATGGCGTTCGGTTGCATTTGCAATATAAATGTCAAACAACTTTGGCAAATGGAACTTCAGCACTCGGCAGAGCATGATATTTTGACAGGATTTTATAACAAGACTGCGACTCAAAAACATATTGAAGATTATCTTGCTAATCTTTCGCCGTTGGACAGACCGCCGGCATTTATAATCGTGGACGCGGACGGTTTCAAAGCGATAAACGACTCTTTCGGTCATCTTTTCGGTGACGGAGTTCTGGCAGACATGGGAATTGCAATCAAAAGCGTTTTCAGACAGAAAGATATTGTTGGAAGAATCGGCGGAGATGAATTTATTGTCTTGCTTTGCGAATTGCCGTCGGTCGATATTTTGGAAAAGCGTTTGAATGAACTTTTGGCGAACTTGGATCGAAATTATCAAAACAATGATGTCAGTCTGCCTTTCTCGGTTTCAATAGGCGTGGCACTTTATCCCGAACACGGAACAACTTATACAGAACTTTTCAAACGCGCCGATCGCGCTCTTTATGAATCAAAATCGCGCGGAAAAAATAGATTTACAATTTATCACTCGGGTTTCAGCAGCAGAAATATTTCCGTCGCTTCGGACAGAGATCCCGCTCACGGCGAGGACGTTGTTCAACGTGCCTTTGAAGATAATATGTTGGAATTTATTTTGAGTATGCTCTATGAAACTCAAAATCCCGACATGACAATTTCAATTTGCTTGGAACTTTTCGGCAAACAATTTAATCTCGACCGCGTGACGATTGATAAATTTAGTCACACCTCAAACAGTTATTACAATATTTTTGAATGGGTAAGTCCGAACGGCTTGGCTTTGAAAGAAAAAACCGAGTCGGAGGAATTTGCTGATTTAATCAATCGACGTTACACAATTATTGACTCAGGTTTTCATCCGACTGCTTACGGCGTTATGTCGATTTGCCCGGACACTCGCAACAGGTACAAAGATGATTTGTGGACTTTTGAAAAATTGAAACTTGGAGCCTTCGCGCATTGTCAAATTTCTCACAGCGGAGAAATTATTGGCAGCGTCGGTTTTGAAAATTCTTCAACCTTGAGCGACTTCCCAAAAGAAATTCTTACCAAGCTGAGTATCTTTTCAGTTCTGCTGGGAAATATTTTGCTCGACAGGCGCACGGATAAAATTTTTGAGCGCATGAGTCGCCACCTGCAAAATATTCTCGACCACATGCAAGAATTTATTTACGTCGTCAACAAAGATTCTTATGAACCGATTTTTTTCAATTCGACAGTCAGACAAACTCTCTCGACTTCCGCGACCGATTTACCCTGTTACAAAAGATTTCATGATTTCGATTCGCCCTGCGAAGGTTGTCCGATTCAAAATCTTTCCAGAGACGGCAACGAATATATCGACGTAACTTTAAACAACTGGGGAGAGGAAACTACTGCGCGCGCATACAACATTCACTGGGAGGACGAGCGCGACAAAAATTTGGCGTTAATCATTCAATCAAGTTTTTAAGGAGGAGTTTTAGTGAAAGGCGAAAGACTTTTTATCAGCGAGGACAAAAAAACTATCGCGATGTTAATTTTGAAGGGTACGGAAGAAATTTTTTGCGACGGAAGTCAAATGAAAAAACTTATTGCCAATACGACTGACGCAGCGCAAGAAAAACATGTTCCCGAAGTCAAAGTCGAAGGCAAAAAAATTTCTGTTAAGGTCGGCAGCGTTCCTCACCCAATGACAGAGGGACATTGGATTCAGTGGATTTATTTGCAGACGAAATGCGGCGGACAATATCGCCTCCTTCAGCCGACAGATAAACCTGAAGCAACTTTCACAGTTCCAGACGACGACGAACCTGTTGCAGTTTATGAATATTGTAACTTGCATGGTCTTTGGAAAAAAGATCTGTGAGCGACAAAAAATTTTTCAAAAAAAAATTTTCCCCCGAAACAGATTTTAAAATTCTGCGTCGAGGAATTTTTTTTTAAAATTTAAAATTATTTTTTTGCAAATAATTTTTCTGTCGACTTTTCTGCAAATAATTTTCCTGCCGACTGCGGCGTGCCGTAAAGTTCATAATATTTTTCTCGGCAAGCCAAAACTTTTTTTACATAAACTCTGGTTTCCAAATATGGAATGGAATCGACATCGGAAAAATTTTTTCGCCAGCCGCCCTTGTCGATCCAGTTCCAAACATTTCCGCGCCCGGCATTGTAAGCCGCCAACGCCAAAACATCATTGTCAAAAAATTCTTCCTCAAGTTCTGAAAGATACCAAATTCCATATTTAATATTTGTGTCGCAATCATGAAGTTGATTTATTGTCGGCGGCTCCTCGTCCAACCTGTAAGCAATCCAGTGCGCCGTCTCCGGCATAATTTGCATTAAACCGACCGCGCCGCTTTTTGAAATTGCGCCTTCGGTAAAATTACTTTCGACTTTCATGACAGACACAGCCAAAAATTTATCCACTCGATACCGCGCGGAATATTCTTCAACTTTGTCGCGATACCTGAAAGGATAGACAAGATTTTTTTGTGTCTGCGGAACATTGAAGGCGATGTAAGCCGCAAGAATTGCGAATAAAGATATTGCAAAAATTTTTTTCAGCGATAACTTTGTCATAAAGTTCACTCCGTCAATAAATTTTTCGGCGGCAATTTTCCTTTCAGTGCGGCGAGAATTTTTTTCTGCAGAGAATTTTGATTTGCTGTATTGTTAATCGTCACGTCTGCGCGGTCGCAAATTTCTTTGACAGACATTTGATTATTGATTCTTGCGGCGGCTTGTTGCGGAGTAATTCTGTCGCGTCTGACAAGCCGATAAATTTGCATTTCGCGGGGAAGATAAACCGCCCAGACTTCATCGACCAGATCTTCCCAACCTGCCTCAAACAAGAGCGGAATTTCCAAGACGACAACTTCCGTGCCTCGCTCCGCACAGTCAACCAAAAATTGTCTGGTATAATTCAGCAAAACAGGATGCGCGACTGAATTTATCCAAAGTCGCTCCTCCTCGTCGTGAAAAATAATTTCACTGATAATTTTTTTGTCCAGCCGTCCATCTTCCATAATGACTTGCTCGCCGAAGTGCCGGACATAAATTTTAAAAAGTTCGCCATCGGGCTGTAAAAGTTTATGAGTCACTTCGTCCACGTCGAAAGTTTCTGCGCCGAGCTGTTTAAGCTCATAGGAAATTGCAGACTTTCCGCAAGCAATTCCGCCTGTCAGTCCAATGATAAACAAAAAAAATTCTCCTTCCGATTTGAAAATTAAATTTTCGGGAAAAATTTTTAGAACTTGTGAATACAGTTTCTTAAAATTCAATCCTTCTGTCTGAAAATTGAAACTGCCGCATCAAAATATTTTATCGCCAGCGGTGCATCAGGTTTATGCAAAGTCACTCGCAAACTTTCTACCTTGTCGAAGTCGCGCAAAATTTTTTCCGAAATTTCCTCTGCCACAGTTTCAATTAAATTTTTTGGTTCGCCGCCAACAATTTTTTCAACTTCCTCAAGAATTTTTGAATAGTCCACCGTTTCCGAAATTTCATCCGACTTCCCTGCCCTCGACAAATTTAAATTTAATTCTAAATCGACTTTAAAAATTTGTCCGCGCCGCTTTTCCTCATCCGAGCAACCATGATGACCAAAAATTTCAATTCCTGTCAAAATAATTTTGTCGCTCATTACTTCTCCCAATGTTCAATTAAATATTCTGCAATTTGAAGCGCATTGAGTGCCGCACCTTTGCGAATTTGATCTCCGCAGACCCAGAGATTTAAACCGTGTTCGACAGAAAAATCTTTTCTGATTCGCCCGACTTCAACATCATCTCTCCCAGAAGTTTCTAACGGTTGCGGATAAATCATCTCGGCAGGATTATCGCGAACAGTCACGCCGGAAAATTTTTCCAGCGCAGACCTTGCCGCCGTCGCGGAAACTTCGTCAAAAAATTCAACGTTGACAGATTCTGCGTGACTTCTGAAAACCGGAACGCGAATAGTCGTCGCAGTAATTTTAATTTCATCGTCCTCCATAATTTTTTTGGTTTCATCGATCATTTTCATTTCTTCTTTGGTGTAATCATTTTCCATGAAAATATCAATCTGCGGCAGGAGGTTCGAGGCAATTTGATAATGTTTTTCCAACTTCGCGACAGGCAAAATTTTTGCTTGAACTTCTTCGCCTTTCGCAAGAGCATCGAGTTGATTTTTAAGTTCGTCCATGCCCTCGCGACCTGCGCCGGAAACTGCCTGATAAGTTGAAACGACGATGCGTTTGATTTTTGAAATATCATAGAGAGGTTTCAACGCCATTACCATGATGATTGTCGAACAATTCGGATTTGCAATAATTCCTTTGTGTTTGGAAATTGCTTGCGGATTAACTTCAGGAACTACGAGCGGAACTTCGGGATCCATTCTGAAGGTGCTGGAATTGTCAATGACAACTGCACCGGCTTTCACTGCGGCGGGCGCAAAAATTTTACTCGCCGCTCCTCCGGCAAAAAGCGCGATCTCAACTCCGTCGAAAGATTTTTCTGTAGTTTCTTCGACAGTGTATTCCTTGTTCATGAAATTTATTTTTTTCCCCGCGCTGCGCGAAGATGCCAAAAGTTTCAATTCGCCGAAAGGAAAATTTCTTTCCTCGATAAGTTTCAAAAATTCTTGACCGACTGCGCCGGTTGCTCCGACAATCGCTGTATTAAATTTTCTCATAAATTTTTCACCTCAAGATTATCTGATTATAGATTATTTTCATAATGTCGAAAGGAGTATAGCACAAAAATCAGGCTAAGTAAATCAGTGGCTGTTATCGGCATCCACCTAAATTGAATCATAGCAAAAGTTCGTCTCTCAAAATTTTGTTTGTCAATTTCAATTCACCTCTCAAGATTTCAATGAATTTTACTGGGATTATAATTTGTTTCCAGAATTTTTTCAAGGTATTTTCAGATTTATGTTGTAACACAAAAAATACAGATTACTCATCAGAGTCACGGGCGTTTCAACACGGAAATCAATTTTGCAAAATATGGTAAAATGGAAGAATGAAAATAATAGAAT
>CALEPR010000099.1 GCA_937910665.1 uncultured Selenomonadales bacterium | reverse complement strand
TTAAAGTTTCAGATTTGAATTATCGACCAAGAAAATGTTTGGGCTACAAAACTCCGTCAGAAATTTATTTTTCTACTTCGTTGCACTTCACTTGACAATTCAAGGAAAAGAAAAAAAATATTTTTAGCAGAATGATCCGAAAAAAAATTTTTTCTTTGTCTGCCAAAAATTTTGACTACCTGAAAAGAATCTGTTAAAATTTGAAAAAATTTTGATAGGTTTCTAAAATCAAAAAAATTTTTAGGCTTTGTGATGAGGAGGGATTTTAAATTGGCTCTCGTTGTAAAAAAATTCGGCGGCAGTTCGGTTGCGACGACCGAAAAAATTTTATCAGTGGCAGAGCGAATTTTGAGCGAAAAAAAATCTGACGATAAAATTGTCGTGGTCGTCAGCGCGATGGGCGACACGACAGACAACTTAATATCTTTGGCTGAAGGAATTGACAATGAACCCTACAAGGCAAGTTATTCACGCGAAATGGATATGCTTTTAACTACAGGCGAACAAATTTCAATCGCGCTTTTGGCTATGGCTTTCCAAAAGTTAGGACAGCCTGCAATTTCGATGACAGGAGCAATGGCAGGAGTTCGTGCCAGTTCGGTTCACACCAAAGGAAGAATTTTGGGAATTGATCCAAAAAGAGTTCATGAAGAATTGGACAAAGGAAAAGTTGTCGTTATCGCAGGTTTTCAAGGCTTAGACAAATTCGGCGATCCTGTTACCTTAGGGCGCGGCGGCAGTGACACTTCGGCGGTTGCCATAGCCGGCGCACTTAAAGCTGATGAGTGCGAAATTTTTACTGACGTGGACGGAATTTATTCTGCAGATCCGCGAATTGTAAAAAATGCTCGCAAGATGAAAGAAATTACTTATTTTGAAATGTTGGAAATGGCGCGACTCGGTGCCGGAGTAATGCAGCCGCGCTCGGTGGAAATGGGGCAGTATTTCAATATTCCAATTCACGTTCGCTCGACTTTTACGAACACGCCCGGCACAATAATTAGGGAGGATTACACTGTGGAGGATAAAGATTTTGAAATTCGTGGTGTCGCGCATGACCAGAAAGTTGCAAAAATTGCCGTGCTTGGTGTTGAAAATGTTCCAGGCGTGGCGCACACAATTTTTTCCGCACTTGCCGACGCAAATATTGACGTCGATATGATTGTTCAGAGTATCCGCAACATTGAAAAAAATATTACCGACATGGTTTTTACAATTTCGCTCGACGACCTTGCCGAAGCAAAAAAAGTTGTCGATGAAGTTGCGGAAAAAATAAATGCGCTTTCGGTTTTGGTTGAAGAAGACGTTGCAAAAGTTTCAATCGTCGGCGCGGGAATGTTGGGAAGTCCCGGCGTTGCGGCGAGAATGTTCGGTGCGCTTGCAAAAGCGGATGTGAATATTGACATTATCAGCACTTCAGAAATTAGCGTTTCTTGCCTGATAAAAGGGTCTCAACTTACCGAAGCAGTAAACGCAATTCACAATGAATTTTTTAAAGATTGAAAAACTTAAAAAAAGACAGACTATATTTCGAGGTCAGTTGCTGAAAATCAGTAAAAATTTTGAAAGATTATAACTTCCTCTTCTTTGCGAGGGAGAGATTTTTTTATAAATTCCCTCAAAGTCTCCGAGATTAGCGGCGATAGTGCGTCGCTTGTAACAAAAAATTTGTCAGGCATTTTATAACGGCTACGAAATAAATTTACCTCCTCGCGATTATGGAGATATGTCTAAGTCAGGAAAAATTTCTTGAGGTGAAAAAATTTGAAAGTTGTAATTTTAGCAGGAGGTTTTGGTACGCGGATCAGTGAAGAATCTCAACTTATTCCAAAGCCGATGATTGAAATTGGCGGTAAGCCGATTTTGTGGCACATCATGAAAGAATATTCGCACTTCGGTCACAAAGAATTTATAATTTGCGCGGGATACAAGCAACACATTATCAAGGAATATTTTGCAGATTATACGCTCCACAACAGCGACGTAACTTTTAACTTTCAAGGCGAAAACAGAATTAAAGTTCACAACAATTTTGCTGAAGATTGGAAAGTTACTGTTGTCGATACAGGTTACGACACTTTGACAGGCGGTCGCGTGAAAAAAATTCAGCCTTACATTGGCGACGACGAAAATTTTTTGCTGACGTACGGCGACGGAGTTTCCGACGTAAATATTTCTGCGCTGATAAAATTTCACAAGGCGCACGGAAAAATTTGCACTTTAACTGCAGTTAAACCTGACAGCAGATTTGGTTACTTGGATTTTGACGGCGATAAAGTTTTGGCTTTTCGCGAAAAAAGCAAGGAAGATGTCGGCTACATTAACGCAGGTTACATGGTTTTAAATTCAAAAGTTTTTGACTACATTGATGGAAATGTTCCATTTGAGCAAGAACCGATGAAAAAATTGACGCAGGACGGCGAAGTTATGGCGTTCAGGCATGAAGGTTTTTGGCAGTGCATGGATACGCTCCGCGACAAAATGAAACTTGAAGAACTTTGGAAAAATAATCCTGCGTGGAAAGTTTGGGCTTGAGGTGAAAAATTTATGATTACTCCACAACTTGAAAAAGATTTAAACTACACTTTTGGAAAATTGTCTGAAGTCGAGCGCAAAAAATTTTCCGATGCGACTATTTTAATTACAGGCAGCGCAGGTTTTATAGGTTTTTATCTTGTGCATTTTTTTTATAATTTCAAAGACAAGCTGAATTTGAAAAAAGTTATTTGCCTTGATAATTTTTTGCTCGGCGAGCCGAAGTGGCAGGAAAAAATTTCTGCGGACAACAAATTTATTTTCAAGAAGTTTGACATTATTCACGATGAAATTGAAAAAATTCCTGAAGCTGCCGACGCAAATTTTGTAATTCACATGGCATCTATTGCCTCGCCGATTTTTTACAGAAAATATCCTGTCGAAACTATCGACGCAAATATCTGGGGACTTCGCAAACTTTTCGACTTTTACAAGGAAAAAAATTTGTTGGGATTTTTATTTTTTTCCTCCAGCGAAATTTATGGCAATCCTGCGCCTGAAAATATTCCTACAGCCGAAGATTATAACGGAAATGTCAGTTGCACAGGTCCTCGCGCGTGTTATGATGAATCTAAACGCTTTGGTGAAACTATGTGCAGACTTTTTGCGCAGGAGTTTAAAATTCCTGTCGGCGTTGTCAGACCTTTCAACAATTACGGCCCCGGCATGAAGATAAATGACAAGCGCGTTCCTGCCGACTTCGCGAAAAATATTTTTGAAGGCAAGGATATTGAGATTTTGTCGAGCGGTTCGCCAATGCGTACTTTCTGTTACATTGCCGACGCTGTGACAGGTTATTTAAAAGTTCTTCTGCACGGCGAGTATGATTATTTTAACATTGGCATTGATAAGCCTGAAATTTCAATCAATCAACTTGCAGAAATTTATTGTCGCGCAGGACAGAAAATTTTCAACTACAAAGGTAAAGTTATTTATTCTGTTTCAGATGATAAAGATTATTTGACGCACAATCCGCAACGCCGCTGCCCGAAAATCGACAAGGCAAAAAATATTTTAAGTTACAATCCTGAAATTTTGGTTGAGGAAGGCGTAGAAAGATTTTTGCAATTTATTAAAGAAAGTTCGGAGGAAAATTTAAAGTGGTAACAGTTTTTGGACTTGGATTTGTCGGCTTGACGACCGCGCTGGGCTTTGCACATTTAGGTTACAAAGTTTACGGCGTTGATGTTGATGCTGACAGAAAAAATATTTTGCGCGGTGGAAAGTTGCCTTTTCTTGAACCTGAAATGACTGAAGTTTTGCAAGCGCATCTGAACAAAAATTTTTTCGTGACAGATGACATTAAATCTGCAGTCGAGGACAGCGAAATTATTTATTATTGCGTCGGCACTCCTTACGGCGAGGACGGCAGCGCGGATTTAAAATATCTTTTTTCTGCTGTCGATTCGACTGTTGAAAATATTGCTGATGAAAAATTCCGCGTACTTGTTACAAAGTCAACTATTCCTCCTTCCACGACTTCAGAAAAAATTGCTCCTTACGTCGAGAAAAAAATTTCTGCGTCGAACAAAAAAATAAATCTTGCCGTCGCAAACAATCCTGAATTTTTGCGCGAAGGACATTGCTGGGAAGATTTTCTCAACGCCGACAGAATTGTTATCGGTTGCGACAATGAAGTTGCACGCGAAAAGCTTTGCAAACTTTACGCGCCGATGAACATTCCGATAAAATGCGTCACGCCTTCGACCGGCGAATTTATAAAATATCTGTCAAATACTTTGCTTGCAACTTTGATAAGTTATTCAAATGAAATGGCGGAAGTCGCCGACACTATTGGCAACATTCAAGTTGCGGAGGCGTTCAGAATTTTGCACATGGACAAACGCTGGAATAATTGCAACATGACAACTTACGCTTATCCAGGTTGCGGCTACGGCGGTTACTGTCTGCCGAAAGATACAAACGCACTCCTCGCGCAAAGCAAAATTAAAGGTTTTGAACCGCAGATTTTGAAAAATGTTATCGCGACAAATGATAAACGCCCTGCCACGATCGCAAAAAATATTGTAAAAGATTTGGATAAAAATTCTGCGATTGGAATTTTGGGCTTGAGTTTTAAACCTCTGTCCGATGACGTAAGACAAACTCCCGCGCTGAAAATTATTCAGGAAATTTTGAAACTCGGTTACAAAAAAATTTACGCCTATGATCCTGCGGCGAATGAAGAATTTAAAAAACATTATCCTGAAGTCGAGATAAAAATTTTAAATTCTGCTGAGGAAGTTTATAAAATGTCTGACGTTGTGGCGATTGTGACTGCGTGGGAGGAATTTAGAAAAGTTCCAAGTTTCGGCGACAAAAAAATTATTGACTGCAGATATATGCTTTAAAAATTTTTTTGGAGGAAATTTAAATTGATTGAAAAAAATTTAGCGATAATCGGCGCAGGTTTTGCAGGAATTGCGGCAGGACTGGCGGCGAAGGAAAAAAATATCGACGCAACAATTTTTGAATCTGAGGAAACTTGGGGCGGACTTTGCGGAAATTTTTCTGTTGAAGGCTTCAGATTTGATAAAGCAGTTCACCTGTCTTTCAATGAGCCTGAACTTGTCAAAAAAATTTTCCACAAAGTGCCACATTATGTCCACAGTTCGGAGTCAAATAATTTTGCGGACGGTTCATGGGTTCGTCATCCTGTACAAAATAATTTGCGCCAGTTGTCGGTTGAGGAAAGAATTAAAGTTATAAAAAGTTTCATCGACCGCGAAAAAATTCCTGAAACTGAAATTGAGGACTACAAAACTTGGCTTGAAATTCAGTATGGAAAATATTTTGCTGAAAAATATCCCTGTCGCTACACGCGAAAATATTGGGCTACGGACGCTGAAAATTTAAATTGTAATTGGTGCGGCGGCAGAATGTATCAGCCTTCGATTGATGAAGTTTTGTTTGGTGCATTTCCTGACAGTCCCGAGCCTGAAAATGTTTACTATACAAAGGCAATGAATTATCCAAAAACCGGCGGCTACAAAAATTTTGTTTCTGAAATTGTTCCGCAGTTGGATATTAAATTTAATTGCAAAGTCACGGCGATTGACGCAGAAAATAAAATTTTGACTTTTGCGAATGGTGAAACCTGCAAGTACAAAAATTTAATTTCAACAATGCCGCTTCCAATTTTGGCGAAGTTAATCAGCAAAAATCCTGAAGTCTTGAAGGCAGCTGATAAATTGCAAAGTACTTCGATGGTTTTAGTTTCAGTCGGCTACAATAAAAAATTTGATTTTCCGACAAATTGGTTTTATGTTTATGATGAAGACATTCCATTTGCCAGAGTCCATTCACCAAGTAGAAAATCTCCTGACAATGCGCTGGAAAATTGCAGTTCACTTCAGTTTGAAATTTATTACAGTCGTGAAATGCCTTTAAAATTTTCTGACGCTGAACTTGTCGAAAAAACTTTGCAGGCAATGGAAAAAATTGGCGTTGCAAAAATTTCTGATGTTACAGTTACAGATTGTCGCCACGTTGACTTTGCAAATGTGATGTTTTACAAAGGTATGGAAGATTGTCGAGAAATTGTCCGCCGCGAAGTTGAAAAAAATAAAATTATTTCTTGCGGACGTTTCGGCGAGTGGGATTATCTCTGGAGCGATCAAAGTTTTATGAGCGGTTACAATTCTGTTGAAAAAATTTAGGAGGTCGGAATTTTGAAAAGAAATTTAGTCATCGGTTCTGCCAATGGCTACAGTTGGTACACTTTGGAGCCGTTTGTGCGCTCCTTTTTGAAAAATTGTCCGAGTGCAGATTTAGTTTTGATTGTTGATAATCTTTCAGACTTTACTGCTGATTATCTTAAAGAGCAGGGGGGGGGGTAATTGAACTTGTACCTTTCCTCACAGATACTAAAACAGGAATGCCTGTCAATGAGCGTTGGAAAAATTTTTTAAACTACTTGGAAAATCACGGTGATGAATACAATCAAGTTCTGATTGCCGACACGCGCGATTTAATTTTTCAAGATGATGTTTTTAAATACTTTTCCGATGAGTCAAATTTTTTGGGCTACACGACGGAATGTGACGACATACGTGGCAGTAAAAGTGAGTGCAAAGTAAATTATATTTGGATGACAAATTGTTTTGGGAAGGAAGAAGCCGATAAACTTGCTGACAAAGAAATTATTTGTATCGGAACAGTCATGGGGACGGTTGAAGAAATGAAAATTTTTCTTCAAAAATTGATTGAATTCTTGCCGGATGTAGCACAGTTTCATGGATTAGATCAAGTAACTATGCAACACATAATGTATAACAATCTTCTGCCAATAAAAAATTTAATCAAAATCGACTGCCACAGCGGAGCTATTTTGACAGAATATTTATTTCACCTGCTACATTCAGTCAATATCAAAGACAATTTTATTTTGCGTGGAGACGGAGGAGTTCCTGCAGTCGCGCATCAGTACGACAGATTTCCACAGTTAGTTCAACTTGTCAATGAAGTTTATCGCGAAAAAGATTTTGAATTTAATCCCAATTTTACTGATGTAAAAAGTTCATTTGAACAGATGCTTCATCTAATAAATGCTGAAAAATTTAGCGATGCTTTGCAACTTACCGCAAGTCTTGTTGATAATCCTGATTTTAATGCAGAAAAATTTAAATTTTGTAAAATCGGCGGCTACTTTGAGTATCTTATTGATTTTTGGAATGTTTTGTTTGCTAAATTTCCTCAGCAGACCACAACGATTGAGATGCTGGAATTGGCAATTCAACATATTTTGTTGAAAGTTTTTACCGCTATCGAAAAAGAATTTTTAATTATTCATTTCGACAAGGTTGTGGGGATAACTTTAGAAGCACTGAAAAATAATCGCGTAGTCAGTAAAAATTTTAAACTTTTTCTTGTTAATCAGCTTTTTGCTTTGGTAAATCAATCTTTTCAGCAGAAAAATTTCAATCAGTGTTTGCGATGGTTGAAGGCAATGGAGGAATTTAATATTCCGCTCAACAAAAATTTTTATCAGTTGCAAGCACAAGTTTTTAATCAGCTGGGCAGAAAAAAAGAGGCTAAACAGATTATGAAGAAAATTTTTTCAAATTAAAATGCAAGGAGGTTTTGGAATGAAGGTTTTAATGACAGGCATAACAGGTTTTATCGGTCATCATCTTGGCGAAAAACTTTTGTCGGAAGGTCATGAAGTTTTTGCAATAATTCGACCGACTTCAAAGGTTGAGGAACTTTCCAAAAATCTTCGCGACAATGTAAAATTTTTTACCTACGACACTGACAACACAATTTTGGATATTATCACTGACCTTTGTGTCGAAGATAATCGCCCTGACGTTGTCTATCACTTGGCGGCAAATTTTTTGAATGCGCATCACTTTGAGGACATAAAATTTTTGGTTCAGAGCAACATAACTTTCGGCACGGAACTTTTGGACGCGATGACGGCGAACAACATTTATAATTTCGTAAACACAGGAACGATGTCACAACATTTTGAAGATGCCGAGTACAGTCCTACAAATCTTTACGCCGCAACTAAAGAATGTTTTGAAAATATTATAAAATTTTATTCCGAAGTCAGAAATTTAAGATGCATTTCCTTGCATTTGTTTGACACTTATGGAGCGGATGACAAGCGCGGAAAAATTTTCGGCTTGCTGAAAAAAATTGCCGACAGCGGCGAAACTTTAAAAATGTCGCCCGGCGGTCAGCTTATTGACGTGGTTTATGTTGATGACGTTGTTGACGCTTTTATCACGGCAGGAAATTATCTTGCAAAAAATCAGTATGACTACTGCGGAACTTACGGAGTCAGTTCAATGAATCCGATTCCGCTCAGAAATGTTGCAAAAATTTTTGAAGAAGTTTCGGGGAAAAAACTTTCTATCGAGTGGGGCGGCAGACCTTATCGTCAGCGCGAAATTATGATTCCTTGGAAGTCTTTTAAAACTTTGCCGGGTTGGAGTCCGAAAATAAATTTGCGCGAAGGAATAAAAAAACTTTTTGCCGAAAGCTGAAAAAATTTTTTACTCTGCCATCTCAATCAATCGACTTGCACCGAGCAAGTACAAATATTTTTTGCCGATTTGCAAATTCAGAAGCGTTTCAATCGCGCGGACATAAAATTTAATTTGTTCGCGATATTCTTTCTGAAAATGTTCATCGGTATTATTTTTGTCGGTCTTGTAGTCGAGCAAAATCCATTCTCCGGCAGAATCTTGAAACAGCAAGTCAATAATTCCTTGAACAAAAATTTTTTCGCCGGTCGCCTTTTGAAAATTTTCTGCCTGAATTTTTTCAGCGTCGATGTAGTGACTGAAAGGAAGTTCTCGATAAATTTTCCGCGCCGACAAAATTTTTTTGCCAATCGAACTTTCAAAAAATTTTTCAATGTTCGCCGAATGTTTTTTCAAAATTTCTCCTTCCTCGACAGTGAAAATTTCTGCGCCGACCATTTCGTCAATCTGCGCGGAAATATTTTTTGCGTCGAGATTTTTTTGCAGATTTAAATGTTGCATAACGCTGTGCATCAAAGTTCCAAACTCCGCGCCCGTCATTGAAGTCTGCTGAATAAATTTCGGACGGCGGTATGCTAACTTGGAATGAGGAGAGAGGAGTGAGGAATTATTTTCAGTTTCTTCCTCAGCAAAAATTCTGCGTTTGAGTTCGGTCACGGAAAGTTTTGCAGGAACATTTTCCAGCGGGGAAGTTTCAGCTTTTTCGACTTCGTGAGAAATTTTTTCTTCCTCGACTTTTTCGGGAACTTTTTCGAGGACAGTTTTTGAAATGCTTGAGTCGTCAAAAGTTTCAATATCAAAAAATTTTTCGTCCTTCGCCATCAAGAGCCATTCCATAGCGTTGTGAACTGACTGAAGTTTTTGCGCGGAAATTTTTTCCTCCTGCTCCATTTCTTCATATTTATCAAAAATTTTTTCGTTACAGGAGCCGACCAAAAATAATTTTTCTTTTGCGCGGGTGAAAGCGACATACAAAATCCTGAGTTCCTCAGCCAAAATTTCCCCGCGCATTTTTTTCTCCAAAACTTTCCTCGCAAAAATTGAAATGCGCTTAATTCCTGAATTATCCTCAATAACTTTGCAAACGCCGATACCAAAATTTCTGTGCGCGATAATTGTTTCATTCAAATCGAGTGTGTTGATTTTTTTTCCCAAGTGCATCGCAAAGACGACAGGAAATTCCAAGCCCTTGCTTTTGTGAATTGTCATAATCCTGACGACGTTTTCATTTTCGCCGAGAGTCCGGGCAGTTGACAAATCATTTCCCAAGTCGCGAATTTTTTTCACGAACTGAATAAATCTTGACAGACCTCTGAAAGCTGTCTTTTCAAACTCGGCGGCGCGGTCGATTAAAATTCTCAAATTTGCTTGAGGAATTTTTCCTGCAGCGTTGTCGAAAAAATCATAGTAACCTGTCTCACGATAAATTGTCGTCAAAAGTTCCGGCACGCTGACTTGCCGAGAAAGTTCGCGCCAACGATTTATTTTTTTCAAAAAATCTAAACAACGTAAACCAAGTTCATCATTTCCCATCGCGCAGACATTAACCAAAATAAAAAGTTCGTCCTTGCGATTGTCGATTCGCATTTTTGTTAAATCTTCTGCACTGAATCCGCCGATAGGACTGAGCATGACTGCGGCGAGTGGAATATCTTGGCGAACATTGTCCAAGAGGTTCAGCAGATTTAAAATTGTTTGAATTTCTTTTGCGCGGAAATAGCCGCCTTTGTCCTCCGCATAGGCAGGAATATTATTGTCGTGGAGAATGTCGGAAATTTTTGTAGCTTTGCCGTCGGTGGAGCGGAGCAAAATCACAATATCTCTGTATTCCAAGTCGCGATATTTTTCGCCGTCCCAAACTTTTTTTCCAGCTTTAATCATGGAATTTATTTTGTTGGCGATAAGTTGAACTTCTTTTTCAAGATTGTCCAAGTCGTCATCATTATTTGCATTTTGCGATTGATTTTTTTTCCCGCTCTCCTGAGTGACAATTAAAAACTCTGCCTTTTCGTCAAAAGAATTTTCTGCAGGAGGATAACTTTCAACTGCGCCAAAATTTAATTCCGCATCTTTGTCGTACTCAATTTCCATAGCGTCCTCAGTCATAATTTTGCGGAAAATTGAATTGACGGCATCGACAACTTGTTTGCGACTGCGAAAATTTTTTGACAAGTCAATTCGCTCGGAATTTTCCAGCGCAGGATAACTTTTGTACTTCCGCAAAAAAATTTCAGGCGCGGCGTTTCTGAATTTATAAATTGACTGCTTGACATCGCCGACAGCAAAAAAATTATTTTCGCCGACAATCTTGCTGATAATTTCTTCCTGCACGTCGTTTGTATCTTGATATTCATCGACCATGACGACTTTAAATTTGTCGCGGTAAATTTTCGCCGTGCGCTTGTCTGAATTAAAAATTTTCAGCGCAAGGTGTTCCATGTCGTCAAAGTCGATAATTCCGCGCTCACGTTTCGCGGCTGAAAATTCTTTTTCAAAATCAATCGTGACTTGCGCGAGCTGTAGAATTGATTCAGAAACTTCTTTAATTTCTGCAAGAACATCTTTCCTCGACACGCTGACAAAATTTTTCAAATCGCCCAGCTTTTTTTTGCAGTCGTCGCGAACGTCAAGAATAGAATCTTTGACGGCTTTCAAATCGTCGGGAAGATTTTTCGGAGTTTTGAAAGTTTTAAATTTTATTTCTGCAGAAAGTTTTGCGCGAAGTTTTTCCCAGTCATCAGAACTTTTTTTTATGTCGAGGAAGAAATTTTTTTCAGCGTCCAAAAATGCTACAACCTGCGACCAATTTTTTGCAATCACAGCGTCGGGAATAATTTGCTTGGCGGCATCTTCGTATGCGGCAGAAAAATTTTCGCAAATTCCGGAAATAATTTTCTGTGACTCCTCCAGTGCGGCAGACATAATAAAATCAATCCAAGTCATTCCGTTATCCAGTTTGAAAGTTTCAGGATTTTTATAACATTCCGCAAAATTTTTCAACCAAGTTTCGGGATAGGGACGACTTTGCGCGAAGTTGTACAAAGTTATAATCATTTTGTGAAGTTCATCGTCGCCTTTGACCGAGCCGCCGAAAGTATCGGTAAATTTATTAAATTTTTCGTCGTCATCTTGATATTTATCTTCAAAAAGTTTTTCAATAACTTCCTGCTTCAAAATTTCAAGTTCATGTTCGTCAGCCTCGCGGAATTTCGGATCTAAATCAATTTTTGAAAAGTGTTGCTTAATCACAGACAAACAAAAAGCGTGGAAAGTCATAATCGACGCTCCGCTCAATAAAATTGATTGCCGCTCCAATTTTGAAATTTTTTCGGAGTCGGTTTCAGTTTCGATTAACTTCAAAAAATTTTTGTGAATCCTGGTTTTCATTTCCTGTGCGGCGGCGTTCGTGAAAGTGACGACCAACATTTTATCAACGTCAAAATTTTCTTCCTCGACAGCCAACTTTGTAATTCTTTCGACAAGCACAGCAGTTTTTCCGGAGCCTGCCGCCGCCGCCACCAATAAATTTTTATTTCTGATGTCGATAGCTTTTTTTTGCTGAGTAGTCCAAGCCAAGAAAAAATTCTCCCCCTTTCTGTCAATTAGGATTTAGGAGTTAAAGTTTCATTCCTCACTCCTCATTCCTAATTCCTAATTCATTTAAAGCTCATGAGAAAATTTAAAAGTTCGTCAGTCAAATCCGTGAAAGTCATGGAAAAATTTCCGTCCTTCGCGAAAAAATCAATTTCCTTTTCCAGAGCGTCGAAAGTCAAACCATTTTTTTCGGCAGTGTCAAAAATTTCTGCGTCGAGTACGCGACAATAATCAATCAATCTGTTGTAAAAAATATTGTATCTGTTTTCCAGCAAAATGTGCACAGAAAATTTACAAAAGCCGCGCTCCAAAGTCGAAAAACCTTCAAATTCCGGTGCGTCGAAATCTACAGCCGCCAAAAGTTTTTCATCATTCAAAGTTCGCGCAGACCAATCTTTAAGCGCAGAGGAATTTTCAAAACTTTCGCCCGGCATCATTGAACCGATTTCAGAAATTACAATATTCCTCATCACCTGGCTGTAGGGCAGCTTTAAAGAATTTTTTCGAGCCTTGTCGCAAATTTCAATTTCGCGCCCTGTCAAAGTTCCGCAAGGATTATATTTTTTTTCCCGCAAATTTTTTACCAAGTTGTTCACAAGCCAAGACTCCTTTCAAGAAAAATTTACTGATTTATATTTCCACCTTCAAGGTTTTATTTCCTTTCAAATTTTTTATAAAATTATTCCTAAAAGTTCAAAACTTTTTTGAAAAAACTGTTCCGCAAATTTCATCAAGCAGCAATAGAGGAAAATTTTTTTCGGCGAAGAAAAATATTTTTCTAAAAAAATTTTTTGATAAGGGGGAATAAAATATGTTTTTTCCCAAAAAATTTTTCTGGGGAGGAGCGACCGCCGCGAATCAGTGCGAGGGAGCTTGGAACGAGGACGGCAAAGGTATGTCTGTTGCTGATTGCAGTTGGTACAAAAAAAATATTTCGCAAGCCGACTACAAAGGTCAGCACACAATCACAAGCAAAGATATTGAGGAGGCGATGACTTCAAGCGACATAAAAAAATATGGCAAGCGTCACGGCAGCGACTGTTATCATCGTTTCAAGGAAGATTTTCAACTTTTTGCGGAGATGGGATTTAAAACTTTGCGCCTTTCAATTCCTTGGACAAGAATTTTTCCAAACGGAATTGAAACCGAGCCTAACGAAAAAGGTCTTGAACACTACGACGAAGTTTTTAAAACTTTGAAGGAACTTGGAATTGAGCCGCTTGTAACTTTGCATCACTATGAAATGCCTTTGTATTTGGCAAATAATTTTGACGGCTGGTACAAGCGTGAAGTCATCGAAATGTTTTTGAGATTTTGCAAAACAGTTTTTGAGCGTTACAAAGATTATGTAAAATATTGGCTGACTTTTAACGAAATTGACAGCGCATTTCGACATCCTTTCACGACGATTGGACTTGTCGAAGACAGATATCCTGCGGAAAAGTTCGAGGAAATTATTTATCAATCTCTGCATCATCAATTTGTCGCCTCTGCGCTCGCCACAAAAATGTTGAAAGAAATTATTCCCGATGCAAAAATGGGTTGCATGATAACCAGAACTTTAACTTATCCTGAAAATTGCAATCCTGAAAATATTTTGCTTGCGCTGAAAGACAATCGCAAAAATTATTTTTATTCCGACGTTCAGGTTCGCGGAGAATATCCCGAACACATTTTCAAGGAATGGCAGAGAAAAAATATTTCTGTAAAATTTGAAGTCGGCGACGAAGAAATTTTAAAATGTTATCCTGTCGACTTTGTGAGTTTCAGTTACTATCAAAGTCGCGTCAACAGCGTGGACGTTTCCGGCAAGGAAGTTGTCAGCGGAAATTTGACTACAGGAATAAAAAATCCTTACCTTGAAACTTCGGCTTGGAATTGGCAAATTGATCCGCTCGGCTTGGAAATTTCTTTAATCGATCTTCACGACAGATATCACAAGCCGCTTTTCATTTCGGAAAACGGACTCGGCGCAGTCGATAAAGTTGAAGCGGACGGTTCAATAATTGACGACTACAGAATAAAATATTTTCAAGAACACATCAAAGCCATTTCAAATGCGATTGACGAAGGCGTAAATGTTTTCGGTTACACTCCTTGGGGTTGCATTGACATGGTTAGTATGTCCACCTGTCAGATGAGCAAGCGTTATGGTTTTATTTATGTCGATGCGGACGACGACGGAAACGGAACTTATAATCGCAGCAGAAAAAAATCTTTCTATTGGTACAAAAAAGTTATCGCGTCGAACGGCGAAGATTTATCAAACTGAATTGAAAAAAATTTTTTTGACTTCAATGAAACTTCGATGGAAAATTTTGTCGAAGTTTTTTTTTGGTGACGTGATGAAAAAAAATTTTGTTGCGGGAGAAAAAATATTTTTCCGATCGAATAAAAATTTTTTTTGCGGAGTTTGAATGAATTGCCAATTTTAAAATTGCTGTTTATAATTGTGCGGGAGGTTTTTGCTTTGGAAGAGAAAAGAAATTTATTCCGAGCGTTCTGGCAACTTTTTAAAGGCTATTGGACTTCGGAAGAGAAATGGAAAGCGATCGGACTTTTTGCGATCGTCATCGGTTTGAATTTTGCTATGGTCTGGCTTTTGGTTCAAATAAATACTTGGTACAATGAATTTTATAATGCGCTCCAGGAGTATGAAAAAGAATCTTTCTGGCCTTTGGTTGGAAAATTTACAGGCTTGGCTTTTATTTACATAATGATTGCGGTTTACGCGATTTATTTGCGGCAACTTTTGCAAATTCGCTGGCGAACTTGGATGACAAAAAATTATTTAAATTCTTGGATGAAAAATCAAACTTACTATCATTTGCAAAGTTCGACAGACAATCCCGATCAGCGCATTTCTGAAGATATAAATTCTTTTGTAAATATAACTTTGCAGTTGATTGTGGGATTTTTGAAACAAATTACAACTTTGGTCGCGTTCAGTTTTGTTTTGTGGGAACTCAGCGGCGAATTTGCTTTTGAAATTGGCGGCAGTGAATTTGTGATTTACGGTTATATGTTTTGGTTTTCTGTAATTTATTCCGGCGCGGGAACTTTTTTGGTTCACAAAGTTGGTCGCAAGTTAATCGGTCTTGAATTTGATCAGCAAAAATTTGAGGCGGACTTTCGTTTCAGTATGATGCGCGTTCGCGAAAATTCCGAGAGCATTGCTTTTTATCGCGGCGAAGATTCTGAATTGGAAAGTTTTACCGAGCGATTTAAAAATGTTATAAAAAATTTCCGCGCCTTGATGACGAAGACGAAACATTTAAATTTTTATGTCAACGGTTACTCGCAACTTGCCGTGATTGTTCCGCTGATTCTCGCCGCGCCGAAATATTTCAGCAAAGAAATTCAGCTCGGCGGACTTATGCAAACTGTTTCGGCGTTCGGCAGAGTTCAAGATGCGCTGAGTTATTTTGTCGATTCTTACGCAACGATTGCCGGACTTGCGGCGGTTATAAATCGACTGGCAGGTTTCACGGAACACATGGAGGAAGTTCAGAAAGTCGAAAGCAAAGTTGCCAAAGAAAATTCCGACAAACTGGAAATAGAAAATTTAAATATTTTTCTGCCGACAGGTCGAGAACTTTTGAAAAATCTTTCCCTTGAAGTCGAAAATAAAAAATCTGTCCTAGTGACAGGAGCATCAGGCTGCGGGAAATCAACTTTGCTGAGAACTTTGGCAGGAATTTGGGACTTCGCGTCAGGAAAAATTTTTCTGCCCGAAAATGCAAATGTAATGTTCCTCCCGCAAAAACCTTACCTGCCGCTCGGAACGCTTCGACGTGCACTGATTTATCCCGCCGCAGAAATTGATTCGCCGTCCGACGAAAAATTAAAATCTACTTTGCAAATTGCAGATTTAAAAAATTTGACAGAAAAACTTGACGACGTTGACGACTGGAGCAGAATTTTATCTGTCGGCGAACAACAGCGTCTGGCTTTTGCGCGAGTACTTTTGTCCGAGCCAAATTATATTTTTCTGGACGAAGCAACCAGCGCACTCGATGAGCCGCGCGAATTGGAAATGTATGACTTGCTGAAAAAAAATTTGCCCAACGCAACTATTGTCAGCGTCGGACACAGATCAACTTTGTTCCAGGTTCACGATGTCGAACTAAATCTCGACGGAGCAGGAAATTGGAAAGTTCGCGACATTTAAAAAAATTGGTAGTGTAAAATAGTTTGTGTAGGTGAAATTATGCAAACTATCGTCATTGACATAGTTTCTTATCTCATTCATCAAATCTTGCTGATTAGATTTCACTCGGCTATCTTGCACTCACGATATTCAGCGATTTTTTCTGTATTCGCATTGAGCGAATTTCTTTCCCGTCCACTCCATCAAAAAATTCTATTATTTTCATTCTTTCTTTTTACCATATTTTGCAAAATTGATTTCCTTGTTTTGTCTATTCAAAAAATTTTTTAAACTAACTTGCATAATTTACAGAAAAGTTGCAGGAAATTTTATAAGTCGAAAGAATAAGCATAATAAAGTTTACAAAAATTTAGTGAACGGTTCAGAAATTTTTTTTATTCGGAGGGGAAAGTAGATGTTGGGAAAAGAAGGCTGGGGAATCAGAGAAAAGTTAATGCTTGGAATCTTGCCTTTTGTAGTTATTGGCGTAATTGTTTTGACAGGAGTTTCGGGATATTTTTCCAGTGAAACTCTCGAAAATGAAGTTGAAAATACAATGTCGTCCGAGTTGAAGGCGAACATAAATTTTGTCAACGCCAAGTTGGATATTGCTCGCTCGACGACGATAACTTTGGCGCGAGTTGTCGGTCACACTTACAGAAGTACCTCGATTGAGGAGTACGGAACACTTTTTTCAAAAACAATTATGTCTGATGATCTTTATTTCGGCAGTGGAATTTGGTTTGAGCCGAACGCTTTCGACGCAAATCAAAAATTCATGGGTCCTTATTGGTACAGGAACGGCGGACAAATTGCCGAAACTTTTGAGTACAGTAATGCCACCTATGATTATTTCAGTCAGGAATATTACAAAATAGCAAAAGCTCTTGGCAGGGAAGGCGCGATTATCACAGATCCATACTTCGATGAAACTTCCGGGACGATTATGTCGAGTTGCGTCGCGCCGATTTTTGATGACGCAGGAAAATTTATTGGTTGCGTCACTGTCGATTTAAGTTTGAAAGCCGTTGCTGATTTAATGTCCTCGATCATTATCGGCGAAGAAGGAAAAGCGGCATTAGTTACAAGTTCGGGAATTTACATTTACATTGATGAACCTGAAAAAGTTAAAAGCGGAGCAAAAATTACTGAGGAGACAGATAAAGAACTTGCTGAGGCAGGAAGAGAAATTTTGGCGAACGACAGAGGCGAAACTTCTTACGACGTTTACAATCTGTACTATGAAATAGTTCCTGAAGTGAATTGGAAAATGATAATTCGCATCCCCGATGCTGAAATTCAAGCGCCGGCGAATAAATTGCTGAAAATTATGTCGGTCGTCTGCGTGATTATTTTGATACTGTGTATTGTCAGCGTGGTAACTCAGGCGCATGTAATTTCTGCCTCGCTGAGTAAATTGAAAGTTTTTGCAGGAAAACTTGCGGACGGAGATTTGACTATCGAACCGCTTGAAGTTAAATCCAACGACGAAATTGGAGCGTTGACTTTCGCCTTCAACAATATGTCGGAGCATTTGCGAAAAGTTATATCAAAAATGGCTGTGACTGCCGAACAAGTTGCTGCGTCGAGTGAGGAACTTACAGCAAGCGCACATCAATCTGCGGATGCGGCTGTCAGCGTCGCGTCGACTGTTAGCGAAGTTGGCGCAGATATTTCTCAGCAAATGCAAAATATTGGATTGGCGAAAGAAAGCATCGACATGGTTTCCAGTGATATAAAAATTATGTCAGACAAAGCTGTTAATGTTGCAGCGTCGTCAGAAAAAACTGCGGCGGCGGCAAAGACCGGTTCAAATTTAATGGAGGAAGCCATCTCGAAGATGAACAGCATAGAAAAATCTGTTCTTGCGTCGGCGGAGCTTGTCGAGAAACTTGGAGAAAATTCCAAACAGATTGGACAGATTGTCGAGGACATTGCAGGAATTTCGGAGCAGACAAATTTGCTTGCGCTTAATGCGGCGATTGAGGCGGCTCGTGCGGGCGAACACGGCAGAGGTTTTGCAGTCGTTTCTGAGGAAGTCAGAAAACTTGCAACGGCATCTCAAGAATCTGCAGAAAAAATTCGCACCAGAATTGAAAGTATTCAGGCGGCGACGGAGGAAGCAGTCAATTCAATGAAAGCTGGAACTGACGACGTTAAGGCTGGAACTGAAGCAATTCGCGAAGTCGGAATCCAGTTCAAGGAAATTATGCAAATGGTTGACGGCATTGAACAGGAAATCGCAGGAATAAATTCTGCGGTTCAAACCGTTTCCGAAGGCTCGGAACAGATTGTAGAAATTACTGCGTCGATTGAGGAATCAAGTCACGCGACAAATGAGCGCACAAAAACAATTTCCTCCTCCACAGAAACTCAATCTGCCTCGAACGAAGAAATTGCAGCCGCCTCTCAAGCACTTGCAAATCTCGCGACCGACATGAATAATGTCATCGCGCAATTTAAAATTTAAAAATAATTTTTGCATAGAAAAAAAAATAAAAGTCGCGGAGAAAAAATTTTCCGAGACTTTTTTGTTTGCAAAAAATTTTTTCAACATTATAGCAGAAAAAATTTTTCCCGCAGTGTTTGAAATTTTTTCTGTTATGGAATAAAATTTTTTTCAAGGAATTTTGAAGAAAGGCAAGAACATGGAAAATTTAAAAAAAGTTGCGGTGATTGGCGGCGGACCTGCAGGAATGATTGCGGCGATTCGTGCGGCTGAAAATTTTGCAAAAGTTACGTTGTTTGAAAAAAATAATCGGCTCGGAAAAAAATTGAGCATAACAGGCAAGGGCAGATGCAATTTAACAAATATTGCCGACGTTGCCGAAGTGGTGAAAAATATTCCCGGCAACGGAAAATTTTTATACAGTGCGCTGAAAAATTTCACAACGGCAGACACGATAAATTTTTTTGAATCGCTCGGACTGAAAACAAAAGTTGAGCGTGGCGGCAGAATTTTTCCTGAATCTGACAACGCCGCAGAAGTCATTGAGGTTCTGACAAAAAAAATTTTACTCCTTGATGTCGAAATAAAATTTGATTCAAAAGTTACAAAAATTTTTTCAAGCGATGGAAAAGTTTCAGGCGTGGAGGTTGGCGGAAAAATTTTTGACTTCGACAAAATAATTTTGGCGACAGGCGGCGCGAGTTATCCTGCAACAGGTTCGACAGGCGACGGATTTAAACTTGCAAAAAATCTGGGACACACAGTTACAGAAATTTTTCCTGCACTTGTTCCACTGGAAATCGAGGAAGATTTTATAAAAAATTTGCAGGGCTTATCACTGAAAAATGTCAGAGTAACTTTGTTTGCGGATGGAAAAAAAATTACAGAAATTTTTGGCGAAATGCTTTTCACGCACTTCGGAGTTTCCGGACCAATAATTTTAACTTTAAGTCGAGCGGCGGCGAAACTTTTGCGCGAAAAAAAATTTGTCGAACTTCAAATAAATTTAAAACCTGCGCTTTCTCCCGAACAGTTGGATGCAAGAATTTTGCGCGACTTTGAAAAATTTAAACGCAAGTCAGCAAAAAATTCTTTGACAGAACTTTTGCCGCAGAAATTGATTGAGCCGATTTTGGATTTGTCATTCATCGACGCAGAAAAAAAAGTTACAGAAATTACAAAAGCGGAACGGCGACGACTTGCCGAAAATTTGCGCGGATTTTCTTTGACCGTGACGAACACGCGACCAATTTCAGAGGCGATTGTAACTGCAGGCGGCGTTTCCGTGAAGGAAATAAATCCAAAAACTATGGAGTCAAAAATTTTGCAGGGACTTTACATTGTCGGCGAAGTTATGGACGTGGACGGATTTACAGGTGGTTTCAATTTGCAGGCGGCTTGGGCGACGGGAAATGCGGCAGGAATTTCGGCGGCATTGACTTAAAAATTTTATAAAAAAAAATTATCTCCACTCGACATTGAGAGGAGATTTTTTTTCAGGCTGATTTTTAATTTTTTTTGTCGAAAATTTTATTTTTCAAAACTGTAGTAATCGACTGAAAGAAGTTCAAGAGTTTCAGCTTTCGGAACGAAAACAATATCTGTCGATTCTTCTTTCGGATAGACGCGAGTCGTCATCGCAAATTCGCCGTCGTTGATGAAAATTTCAATCGAGGACTTATCGAGATAAATTCTGAGTTTCAAAATGTCGAAAGGCGTGAGTTCAAATTCGCGAGTACCGCTCGAATCAACGCCGGACTTATCGCGATTGAGCGACATAACTTTTGTGTCTTCGTCGTAACTCAAAATAGTTTTTTCTTCGCCGTTGCTGCGGAGTTCGATCTGGAATTTTTTAGATTTTTTAGTGTCGATCTCCACCAAAAGTTCGCCGACCGCACCTTTCACGCCGTCAAGTTTTGTAGCTTTATCGACAGAAATATTTTTGTGGTGAACTCCTTCGCCGCGCATCGCTTCCAGTTCTTTCGGAGGAACGGTGTAAACTTTGCCGTCCTTGTAAAGAAGTTCGCGAGGAATTGTCAACATAGTTGCCCAACCGTCAGCTTGTTCAGGGAAAGGACTTTGCCACGCAGCCATCCAAGCGATAATGAAGTAACGACCTTCAGGATTTTTCATCATCGTCGTCGCGTAGAAATCGAAACCATAATCGAAGGTGAAGAAATCTCCGTGATCGAAAATTCCCGTTTCGTAATCGAGTGTGCCGACCATGTAACCTGCTTGATGAATGTTGTGGAAAAGAAAACCTTTTGGAGGAACGTGCTGCGGAGAAATTATCATAACATATTTGTCGCCGAAATGCGCGAAGCCCGGACACTCCCACATTGTTCCTTCAGAAAGATCGCTCTTGGATTTTGCGGCGACTGATTTAAATTTCCAGTCAAAGAAATTTTCCGACTCGAAGAGAACGATTTGAGTATTTGCTCTGTCGTGCGTTCTGTTTCCAACCGCACAATAAAATTTTCCGTCGTGATCCCAAATTTTTGGATCGCGGAAATCAATATTCGCAATAATCGGATGATCGTTCGGAATATCAATGACAGGATTTTTTTCGTACTTCGTGAAATTGATTCCGTCTTCGGAATAAGCGAAACACTGACGCTCGGTGACGTTGCCGCCGCCCGAACTTCCGGAAGGATTATAGGCAGAAGGATTGCTGGGATTGCTGGCATTGTCATCGCCGCCCGCAGCCGAGCGGTTAAATTGCTGACTGGTATACATCAGCCAAAGTTTTCCTTCAAATTCATAACCGCAGCCGCTGAAACAACCGTCCCAATCATACCACTCTTTGCCTTCCGTAAATGCGCCGGGCGCAATAGCGATTGGCTGATGTTTCCAATGGAAAAAATCTTTGCTTGTGGAATGTCCCCAGTGCATCGGTCCCCAATTCACGGAGTAAGGATGATGCTGATAGAAAATGTGATATTCGCCTTTGTAAAAACAAAATCCGTTCGGATCGTTCAGCCAACCGACGGGCGGCGCGACATGATAAACCGGATACCACTTCGACGACTGAGCTGCTGCGGCTTCTGGTGTATTTCTGAAATCTGCCATTTATCATACCTCCATTAAAAAAATTTTTTTGAAAATTTCTGAAAAACTTTTCGACAAAAAAAAAATTCTTCCTTCAGTACAAAAAAACTTGTGGAGAAAAAATTTTTTCGGCGGTTAGTTTGACAATAGACATTTTAGCAGAAATCTGTGAGTTTTTCATTCGTTGCACTTAGATTATACATTCAAGATAAAAAAAAAGCGACCGAAGTTGAAAAAATTTTTTCCAACCGCAAGCCGCCATTTTTTTTGGAGAGAACATTCAAGAAATTATTTTGCAGGTTTAATCAAGTTTGTAATCCAGTAGTAATCGGAAGGATACATTTTCACTCCGTCAACATATTTTGCATTGATAATATTTGTTTGCGGATAGCCGAAGAAAAGTGATGCGCCGTCGTCGAGCAAAATTTGCTGCAACTCGATCATCAATTCGCGGCGTTTGTCTTTGTCGAACTCGGAACTGAGTTGAGCAAGTTTCTCATCGTAAAGAGGATTGGTGTAGCCGGAACCGTTTTGCGGATTATTTCCATTAACATTTGTTTTCCAGTACCAAGTCAAGAAAATTTCCGGATCGCCTGTATTCGCCGTCGTGATATTTGAAATCAGAAAGTCATATTCACCCTTAATTCCCATGTTGTCGATTAAATTGTAATCGACGGTGTTAATTTTTACATCGATACCAATTTTTTTCAAGTCGGACTGAACAGCCTCAGCATAGAGCGGAAGTTCTGCGCGGGAATTATAAACTACAAATTCCAATTCCAATTTTCTACCATCCTTTTCGCGGATGCCGTCTCCGTCAGAATCTTTCCAACCTGCCTCGTCCAGAAGTTGAGCGGCGCGTTCAGGATTGTAAGCATTTGGATCTGTCAATTTGTCAAAGCCGTAGTCGAGCGAAGGAGGAACAGGAGCTTTGCCGGGAATAAAAGTTCCTTTCAGCAAAATATTATTGTAAGTTTCTCTGTCGCAGCCGCAAATGACTGCCGCACGAACTTTTGGATCGCTCATGATTCTGTCGGGATTTTGATTCAGTCGAGCCAAGACGACGCGCAGGGAAGAAATTTCATCAATGTGGAACTTATCATTATTTTTGAAAAGATCAATATCACCTGCGCCAATGTTCACGGCAACATCAACGTCGCCGGCTTGCAGAGCCATTGCGCGGGTATTCGGATCGTCAATCGAAGGAATTTCTACAGTTTCATAGGGCACAGTGTCATAGTAGTTTGGATTTTTTTTCATGACAGCTTTTTCTTTGACAAAACTTTCAACCATGTAAGGTCCTGTGCAAATTGGTCCTTCGCTTGAAAAATTTCTGCCTGCAGTTTCCGTCGCCACGTCCACAATTATGAACAGAGGATCCGCCAAATATCCCGGCATACCGGGCAGAGGTTTTTTAGTTTGAATTATTAAATTTTGTCCCTCCGCCGTGATTGAGTCATATTCAAAAAAAGTTGCGGCGCGAGTATTTTTTTCAAAGGCGCGTTCAATGGATTGTTTGACAGCGTCCGCCGTCAAAGCGTCGCCGTTGGAAAATTTTACGTCGTCGCGAATTTTAAAAGTCCAAGTCAAATGATCTTCGCTGACCGACCAACTTTCTGCAAGCCAAGGTTGAATATTCATTTTTTCATCGAACTTTGTCAAACATTCGCCAAGACCATAACGCATGACAACCCAGCCGAAATAATTTTGCGTCGGTTCAAGAGTGTCAGCAAAATTTGTCACGCCGACTTTTAAGACATTCGGATCGCCGCCTTTGCCTGTGCCGCCGTCGTCGCCGCAACCTGAAAATAAAATTCCTGCCGTCAGAACTCCACAAAGTCCGACGCTGAATTTTTTAAAAATTTTCCTCCACTTAAAAGACATAAAAACATCTCCTTAAAAAAATTATTTTATTCTTGGCGCGGATCTAAAACATCGCGCAAAGCATCTCCCCACAAATTAAAAATCGCAACGACAATAAAAATTGCAACGCCGGGATAAATCATAAGCCATGGAGCAGTCTGCAAATATTGTCTGCCTTCGTTTAGCATTAAACCCCACTCGGGAGTTGGAGGTTGCGCTCCGAATCCCAGAAATGAAAGTCCCGCAATTTCCATCATCATTGTTCCAATATCCATTGCGCCGGTTATAACGACCATCGGCAAAATGTTCGGCAAAATATGTCGCCGCAAAATATTTATTGTTTTTGTGCCGTTGACCTGTGCCGCGATTATAAAATCATTGTTGCGAAGTTTTATGACAAGACTTCTGACAAGCCGCGCATACTTCGCCCAGCCGACTATCAGCAGTGCAATAATTGTGTTGACTATCGAGCCGCCCAAAATTCCCGCAATCGCTATCGCCAAGACAACGCCTGGAAATGACAACATCATATCTGCAAGTCGCATTAAAATTATTTCAACCTTGCCACCGAAATATCCTGAAGTTATTCCGACAACCACGCCGACAATCGCCAACAAAATTACCAGACAAATTGTCATGAAAAGCGAATACCGAGTTCCCGCAATAATTCTCGACAAAGTATCGCGACCAAGTTTATCAGTTCCAAGCAAATGTTCAGCCGAAGGAGTTTGCAAAACATTTTTCATATTTCCGTCGTAAGGATCTTGAGGAGCGAGGTACGGAGCAAAAATCGCAACTAAAACTATCAAAATTACAAGTGCGGTGTAGAGCGAAAATAATTTGTGCTGCTTGATAAATTCTGTCAATGTTGCTCCCCCTTCCTGATTCTTGGATCGAGATATGAATAAGATAAATCCACCAAAAAATTTATGAACATATAGGCGACTGCTATCCACAAGACAAATCCTTCAATCAGAGGATAGTCGCGCATCATAATTGCTCGGACTGCCATATTTCCAATTCCGGGCCAACTGAAAACAATTTCGATAACTGCCACGCCACCTAAAAGCCAACCGATTGACATTCCCAACAAAGTTATCAGCGGCAAAATTGCGTTCGGCAAAATATGTTTCCACAAAATTGCAGTTTCGCTCAGTCCCCGCGCCCGCGCTCCAATTACATAATCTTGATGCAGTTCGTCCAAAATTACTGTGCGAACTTGTCTGACATATTTTGTTGACTGATAAATTGCAAGTGTTATCGCCGGCAAAATAATTCCCTTCGCCGTGACTGTCGAACTTGCGATTGGAAACCAGCCAAGTTTTAAACCGAAAATGTAAAGTAAAATTAAACCCAGCCAAAAGTTAGGCATCGACACTCCGATAAATGAACAAATTCTGACAAAATAGTCAGGCAGTTGATTTTGTCGAACCGCCGACCAAATTCCGAGCGGCAGAGAAATTATCAGCACAAAAATTATTGTCACCAAAGCCAAAAGCAAAGTTCCTGCAAAACCTTCGGAAAGTTTTTCCATGACAGGTTTTTTTGCCGAGTAACTCATTCCCATGTCGCCGTGAAGAACTCCGCCGACCCAATTCGCGTACTGGACAAGGAAAGGTTGATCCAGTCCGAGTTCGTGGCGCGTTTTTTCCAAAACTTCCTCCGAAATTATTGTGTCGGCAGATTCCAAAAGCATCGCGACAGGATCGCCGGGCGCGAGGTAAGTCAGACAGAAAGTTAAAAAACTCACGCCGATTAAAGTTACCAACATTTGCAAAAGTCGATGTGTCAATCGATTCAAAAATTTTTCCTCCAAACAAAAAACAGTCATTTAGGAATTAGGAATTAAATTTTCACTACTCATTCCTAATTCCTAATTGAAAAAAAAGTATGAGCGATTTATTTCAGCGAACTATTGTTCGCAGGAAATCTTTGTAAAAAAATATTTCCTCCGCGAGTCGCAAAGGAAATTAAATTAAAAATTCCGACACAAGTCGGAAAAATTTTTTTCAACACAGAAAATAAAATTACGCATTACGCATTTCTAATTTCTAATTGAATAAAATCTCCATTCCCGTCACTCGCAGGTCAAACGGCGATTGTTAATCAGGCAATTCTCCTGGCTCCAGGTCTTTGCTCCTCTGCGCCTTCTCAGAATAAAACTCTCCCAATGACATTCCTGCAGATTTGCTCGCTGTTACAGTGGCGTGACCGCTCCGGCTTTAAACCGAATTCTTTATTAAGTCTTTCGACACCTGATCCAATCATATTCAGTTTTCAAAAAATTTTTCCCACGCTTCATTATCTCGAATAATAATTCAATCTTCCTGCTCTGTCAATAAAAAAAATCGACCAAAAAATTTTTCAGTCGATTTCACAAAAATATTTTTAAAGGATGTGTCGAAATGTTACTTAATAATCGCGGGAACTTTGTATTTTGCAGTGCGGCTGTCATTGATAACGCCTTTCCAGTTCAAGCCGAACGCAAAATCATAAGTGTTGCCTACGCTGTCTGTGTAAGCAATCATATCGCGAGGAACATCTTCCTTCTGTTCCTCGACAGTCACCATATCTCTTGGTTGTTGCATCGGCAAAAGTCCTTGCGGATCAAATTTGCCTGTAACAATGTCGAAATAAGCTGCATCGCTTACACCGTAGCCGACAAGAATTGCATCGGTAAGCGGCTCGATTTCTGCGAAAATCATCGGCGAGAGAGCATGGACGACAGTTATAACAGGAATAGTTTTGTCAGTCGCCATCATCGCGCAGGTGCGAGCGTAATTCACGCTGTCGAAATCTGTGGCGTTTGTAATTTTTGCGGTCTTGCCGAAATAACTTCTATTCTCGCCTTCGTCATGAGCTATGGATTGTTTGCGAACGGCGGAAGAATTTGCGGTGTAAGGTTTATACTGCAAAGACATTGGAATGTATTGATCATTTTCTCTGTCATAAAAGCCGTCGAACTGATTTCCAGCATTTGTCGGATTGTCGATAACAGGCATGATAAAGTCGGCTTTTGCAACTTCGGTCGGTGAAAGTCTTTCAATGTCGTTGACGGAAGCCATCGGTTTTCCGTCCCTGTCTTTGTCGGAAGGAGATTTAACTTTGTCGGTGATGACGTTGAAATATTTTGCCGCGACATTTGGATCGACAGGAAGTGTCCACTGCGCCGGAGTATAGGCTTTAAACGCCTTAATTTCGCTCGCAGGACGGAAGATCATTGGAATGTAGACAGTTGGCTTACCGGTGAAATTATTTTCGCGTATGACGTTATTTTTGTTCTTCAGCATGACAATAGATTTTAATTGAGCGTTGAAACCTTTTGCCATGTCTTCGGAGTTTCCGACTTCGCGAACAGATTTTGCAACGTCGAGGTATGGATTTTCAAAAAGTCCAAGTTGGAAAATATTTCTGAGAAGTCGAACTGCAGAGGTGCGGAATCTTTTTTCCATGAAACTTTTTCCATGTTCCTTAACGCCCATTTCGTACGCCGCAAGGACAGGTTTTTTATCTTGGTTTCCGCCGAACTGATCCACGCCTGCCATAATTGCTTTGTAATGTCTTTCATCTTCAGTAATGTTTTCAACGCCCCACGGCATCGCAAAAGGTTTCGGAGGTTTACTCCAAGTTATACACCAGTCGGTGCAAATTACGCCGTCAAACTTGTATTTGTTGCGAAGTAAATCAATTTTGTACTTGCTGTAAGCACTGCCGACTAAATCGCCGTACTTGCCGTCCTCACTCCACGCGATTGAATAACTCATCATAACTGCAGAAGGCATACCTGCCGCACCGCCGTTGTCCATCGCGCCTTCAAAAGGTATTAACTGCGTGTTAAAAGCATGACCGGAATAGACAGCGTACTTGCCGTACATTGAGTGAGACTCGCGACCGCCTTCACCAACGCCGTCGCCCGGGAAATGTTTCATCATCGCATTGATACTATATTCGCCCCAGCCGTTAGCTGCGCCGGGAGTATTTTGCGCTCCTGCGATAGCCGCCGCTGCCATGTCATGGGAAAGTTGCGGATCTTCTCCGAAAGTTCCATAATATCTTGGCCAACGCGGTTCAGTCGCCAAATCAATTTGCGGAGAAAGTCCTGTTCCTATTCCTATCAAGCGATATTCTTTCGCGTAAGTTTCGGCAAAGCTGCGGGAAATTTCAGGATCGAAAGTTGCCGCAAGTCCTAAATGGTTTGGCCAGCGTGAAACATTATCCTCGACAGATTTTAAATAGACTCCGTTGCCGCGTGCATCGTTTCTTGGATCGGAACTTGTGTTTGCGGGGATACCGAAAGGCAAACTTTCTGCGTAGGCTTGCATGGCATTATTCCATTTCGCCGTGACTTCGACGCTTGCGCCTGTGTCGGCATTTAAAACTGTGCGAACATTATCTTCGCCGAGCATTTTTTTCTGTTCGTCATTGAGTTCAGGTTTCAAATTTCTCTGGTGTGCGCTGTAAAGCATAAGACCTGCAATTTGATCGATGCTGATTTTTTTCGCTAAATCTTCGGCGCGTTCCTGAGGAGTCAGTCGCCAATCTTCAAACTTGTCGAGTTTGCCGTTCCTGTTCAAGTCTTTGAAATATTGTCCCTTGATGTTCAGAATTTTTACGCCGGAATTTGCGGAGTAACCAAGTTCGGGACCGCCGGAATTTTTGACAAGAGTCCAACCGTCGGCAGTAACTTGACCGGGATTTTCTGCCGCATGTCCGACTGAAAAAATTCCTGCCGAAACTAAGCCACACAGACCAACCAAAACCTGTTTCCTAAGTTTCATCGAAAAAAGCCTCCCAACTTTTTTTTTATTTCTGTAATGATACATTAAAATTCTGAAAATTATCTACAAATTAGTTAAAAAATTTTTTTGGAGAAGTTTTCATGAAAAAAATTTTTTGTAACAGAAAAAAAGTTCCCGACTTTAACGCCGGGAAAAATTTTTTATTTGAAAAGTTCTTATTCTCTGAAAAGTGCGCGAACGGCTTCGGTATAAAATTTTTCTTCGCCTGTTCCTGCCGATGCATTTAATTTCATCATCGGCAAGCGCAAAAGTTTTCTGACAATCATTTTTGTCATCTGATCGACAAGTTTTTTGTCGTCGTCCGTGAAGTTTGAAATTTTTCCTGAAATTCTTTTCAACTCGCGACGGCGAATTTTTTCTGCGCGGTCGGATAAATCTGCCATCAGCGGCTGGAATTTTAAATATTTAAATCTTGTCATCGTCGCCGAAACAAATTCCTCGATAATTTTTTCAGCGTCCTTCGCTTCTTCCAGTCGAGCTTGTTTGTGCGATTCGACAACAGTTTCCAAGTCGTCAATATTGTAAAGTGTCACGCCTTTGATTTTTGCAACTTCGGGATCAACGTCGCGGGGAACGGCAATATCAATGAAAAAAATTCCTCGCCCTGCTCTGCGCGTCATAAGCTGTTGAGTTTGCCAAAATTTTACAACGTAATGTGGCGCACCTGTCGAAGTAATTATTATGTCAACTTCGTCCGCAAAAAAAAGTGCGTCCTCCCAAGCGACTGCCTCGCCGCCGATTTTTTTTGCCATTTCCTCAGCACGTTCAAGGTGATGATTCGCCACAAAAATTTTTTTCACGCCGTGATCTTTCAAATGTTGTGCGGTAAGGAAAGCCATTTTTCCTGCGCCGAAGATTAAAACTTTTTTGCCGTCCAAACCGCCCAACTTCTCCGCCGACAAATCAACCGCCGCCGAACTTATCGAAACAGAATTGTAAGCAATTTTTGTTTCAGTCCGAACAGTTTTTCCGACAGTTATCGCCTTGTGAAAAAGTGTATTCAAAATTGTCCCCGTCGCATCGACTGACTTCGCGATTGAGTAAGCCGCTTTGACTTGAGATAAAATTTGTCCTTCGCCGACGACCAAAGAATCCAAACTCGACGCAACTTTAAAAAGATGCCTGACGCAGTTTTCGCCCTCGTACTCATACAGAAAATTTTCAACTTCCTCCACGCCGCCGCCAATTAAATCATTTAAAAATTGTCGAACAGAATTTTCAAATCCGTTCGCAGTCACGGAATAAATTTCGCTCCTGTTGCAAGTCGAAAGTACAACAGCTTCATTCAAGCCGTCATAGTCGTCAAGATTTTTCAGCCCGCGCCGAATCGAATGACTTCCGACGGAAAATTTTTCCCGAACTTCAACAGGAGCAGTTTTGTAATTCAGCCCCAACACCGTCAATCGCATTTTTAATCTTCGCCTCCGCCTTCTCAAGCTCTCCATTTTTGAGAAGTTTCCACATTTCCGACGTTAAAACTCCACGCCAAAATTTTTTTCTGTCCTCGTGATTCTGCAAAATATTTTTAACTTCCTGCCGATAGCGTGAAATAATTTTTAAACCTTCGCCAAAATTTTTATCAAATTCCCGCTCCAGATTTTCGCGAACAAATTTTGAAAACGCGGGAGAATTTCCTCCTGTCGAAATTGTCAGCAAAAAATTTTCACGCTGAATCTTGCTCGGAACATTAAAGTCACTTTCGCCCTCGACGACATTAACCAAAAAATTTTTCTGCCGTCCGTCCTCCAGAATTTTTTTGTTCAGTTCAAAATCATTTGTCGCGGCGACTAAAATTATTCCGTCCGAAATTTTTTCTGCGGAATATTTTTCAAGACGCAAAGTAATTTTTCTTTCTGTGGCAAGGTCAGAAATTTTTTTGCAAACTTCAGGCGCGATGACTTCAACCTTTGCTCCGGCTTCCAAAAGTCCAAAAATTTTCCGCGCCGCAACTTCCCCGCCGCCTATAACAAAACATTTTTTATTTTCCAGATTTAAATTGACAGGATAAAATTTCAATCACTCACAACCTTCTTTGAACTTTCTATCAATGCAAATTATCAGCTGCCAAGAAACGTAAAAAAAGTTGTCTTGAATTCTACGATTTTTTTTTCGGAATGACAATAATCAGTGAAAATTTTTTCTTTGCTTGGAAAAAAATTTCTGTAAAAGTTTGCGACAATCATCTTCTAAAATTCCTGCCGTAACTTCAAGCTGATGATTTAAAGCGGAATTGTTGACGACATTAAAAATTGACTCAGCTGCTCCGAATTTTGAATCTGCTACTCCATAAACTAATTTTTTGACGCGACTTAAAACCAAAGCTCCCGCACACATTGGACAGGGTTCGACAGTAACATACAAAGTGGAATTTTTTAGGCGGCGACGCTTTAATTTTTTACTCGCCGCCTGTAGAGTTAAAATTTCTGCGTGAGCGGTTGCGTCATTCAGTTGTTCAATTCGATTGTGTTCTCCGCAAATTAAAATGCCGTCCTCGTCAATGAGAACGGCACCGATCGGAACTTCTCCTTCGTCATAAGCCTTTAACGCTTCCAAGATTGCAAGGCGCATATTTTCTTTGTCACTATTCAAAGTTTTGCCTCCTAACCATTTTTTCAATTCAGTAAAGTTCCCAAGTCAGTCGCGCCGAAGTAAAAAAGCGATTGACTTCCCAAACCGGACAATTCCAAAGTGTACGCTTCTGAAATTGTGCTTGTCTTTGGCGAATTTTTTTTGTTCATCACGCGACTGAGTTCGGCAGCGAACTTTGATTTTCCGTCGTCGCTTTGTTGGCGACTGCTGTCGAATCTTTTTCCAACGTCGTAGTCAACGCCTTTGACACGCGCGATTTTTTCAATTCTCTCGACCATTTTTGACACCTCCCCAAAAAATTTTCAATGTGCAGAAATAATTTTTTTATCTCTTTGCTCACTTATCGTGAAATTTTTGCAATTTCTAAAGTAATTAACTCGTTGTGGGGGTAGATCAAAAAATTAAAGATTTTATATTGCTTGAATTACTGATGAGCAGACAAAAATTGAAGGCAAGAAATTTTGTTAAAAGTCTTGCACAAAGACCTTGAAATTTTTTAGCTAAAA
>CALEPR010000098.1 GCA_937910665.1 uncultured Selenomonadales bacterium | reverse complement strand
AGTTGATCCGAGAAAATGGTATCCCGAATATGAAGAATAAATTTCTTGCAAAAAAAATTTTTTTCTCCCGCAGTAAAAAAAAATTCTGAAAATTTTTTGCTTTTGATAAAAGTGTTTGCTATAATTTTATCACTGAAAGCGGAAGGGAGAGAGAAAGTTTGAATATCCATGAGTATCAGAGCAAAGAAATTTTGAAAAGTTTCGGCGTAACAGTTCCGAAAGGCAAGGCGGCTTTTTCTGCCGAGGAGGCTGTAGAAAATGCGAAGGAACTCGGCAGTAAAGTTTGCGTGGTCAAAGCGCAAATTCACGCAGGAGGACGCGGAAAAGCTGGCGGAGTTAAAATTGCAAAAAATCTTGACGAAGTGAAAACTTATGCAACAGAACTGCTCGGCAAAATTCTTGTCACTCATCAAACCGGACCTGAAGGCAAAAAAGTTAATCGACTTTTAATTGAGGAAGGCTCCAACATAAAAAAAGAATATTATTTAAGTTTTGTAATCGACAGACAGACTGCAAAAGTTGTAATGATGGCAAGTTCCGAAGGCGGCGTTGAAATTGAAAAAGTTGCCGCCGAAACTCCTGAAAAAATTTTTTATGAACATATTGATCCTGTAATCGGACTCGCTCCTTTCCAAGCGACAAGAATGGCTTATGCACTCAATTTCCCGCAGGAAGCAATTCGCAAAGCATCGACTTTGATGTTGAAACTTTATGATGCGTTTATCGGAAAAGATTGTTCGCAGGTGGAAATAAATCCTCTTGTCTTGACTGAAGAAAATGATGTTATCTGCCTCGACGCAAAATTAAATTTCGATGACAGCGCACTTTTCAGACATCCTGACGTTGCTGAACTTCGTGACGAAACTGAAGAAGACGCTAAAGAACTTCGCGCAGGAAAAAGCGGCTTGAATTATGTAAATCTTGGCGGCGACGTTGCCTGTATGGTTAATGGTGCAGGTCTAGCAATGGCGACTGTGGATATTATTAAATTTTACGGAGGCGAACCTGCAAACTTTCTCGACGTTGGCGGAGCGGCGACTCCCGAAACTACTGCTGAGGCTTTCCAAATTATGATGGACGGCGGACAGGCGAAGGGAATTTTTGTAAATATTTTCGGTGGCATTGTGAAGTGCGACAACATTGCAAAAGGTTTAATCGATGCGGCAAAAATTATTTCAGGCGAAGGAAAACCTTTCCCCGTTCCTGTAGTTGTTCGACTTGAAGGAACTAATGTTGACATTGCCAGAAAAATGCTTAAAGACGCTGCGATTGAAAATGTCATGGTTGCCGAGACAATGGAAGGCGGAGCAGAAAAAATTGTTCAGCTTGTAAATGGTAAAAAATCTGCGTGAGGAGGTCGCAAGGTGAGTATTTTAGTTAATAAGGATACAAAAGTTATTGTTCAAGGAATTACAGGAAAGGCGGCGACTTTCCACACAAGGCAAATGCTTGACTACGGCACAAAAATTGTCGGCGGCGTGACACCCGGAAAAGCCGGTCAAACTGTCGAGGGCGTTCCTGTCTTTAACACTGTCATTGACGCAGTGAAGGCAACAGGTGCGACAGCTTCAGTAGTTTATGTTCCTGCGCGTTTTGCGGCTGATTCAATCCTTGAAGCTGTTGACGCTGAACTTGATTTAGTTATTTGCATTACTGAACACATTCCTGTCCTCGATATGGTGAAAGTTCGCCGCTACATGGACGGCAAAAAAACTAAGTTAATCGGTCCGAATTGTCCGGGAATTTTGACGACTGATGAGTGTAAACTTGGAATTATTCCGGGATACATTCACAAGAAAGGTCATGTCGGAGTTATTTCGCGCTCGGGAACTTTGACTTATGAAGCGTCTTTCCAACTTACAAACGCAGGTATCGGACAGACGACGGCTATCGGAATTGGCGGAGATCCTGTCAAGGGAATTGATTTTATTGACGCACTGAAACTTTTCAAGGCGGATCCCGACACAAAAGCTATTTTAATGATTGGCGAAATTGGTGGAACAGCGGAGGAAGATGCAGCGAAATGGATTTCTGAAAATATGAAAGACAAACCTGTTACAGCGTTTATTGCAGGTCGTCAAGCTCCTCCAGGAAAACGCATGGGACATGCAGGAGCAATTATTTCCGGCGGCAAAGGTAAAGCGTCAGATAAAATTGCCGCACTCAATGCTGTGGGAATTGAAGTAGCAGATACTGTTGCTCAGATTGGTGAAACTGTTGTTAAAACTTTGAAAAAAGCCGGCATTTATGATGAGTGTCACACTTGCTAATGCGTAATTGGTAATGCGTAATGCTTAATTAAATGGAGAATTTTTTCAGTGGACAAGGAAAATGTGATTGTCAATAAAAGTATGGATTTTGCCGTGAGGATTGTAAATTTGTACAAGTATTTGAAAAGTGAAAAAGCTGAATATGTTATGTCCAAACAGTTATTGCGATGTGGAACGAGTATTGGAGCAAATGTTCGAGACTCACTTCGCGCCCAATCTAAGGCTGACTTTAATACAAAAATGCATATTGCAATGAAGGAGGCAAGTGAAACAGAATATTGGTTGGAACTTTTAGAAAGTACTGAATACATAACTAAAGCACAAGCTGAAAGTATGTTAAAGGAATGCGTTGAGATTATTAAAATCTTAATTTCAATCACTAAGACTGTTAGAAAAAATATTTAATAAAAAATTACGCATTATTATTTGAAAAAAATTAAGGAGTGTAAATTTTTTGTGTAAGTGGGATTGAGATGGGTGTAGTGGCGCGATTTGAAATCGGACTTACACAAAATTCGCGGACACTCTCTGAAATTACGCATTACGCATTAAGCATTACTAATTATTTGAAATGGAGATGGTTTTATGAACACCAGAACACATGAGATTATTCGCGAGTACTTGGACGTTTTGATTTACCAAGCCATTGAACGTCAGCTTACTTGGGAAACTTCAGCCGGCGATATGGATATTCGCTACAAAATTAAAGACAAGGACGGCAAACAACTTCTCGGCGCATCTTTCAGCGTCCTTTCTGCCAATGGCAAAGTCGAACTCACAATCAACGGCGAAAAGTTCAAAACTGCAAACAAGCCGATTATCGACAAGGTGAGCATGCTTTTCAGGATTATCAATTACGAAAAGAAAGAAAATATTATCAGCGACGAAACCATCAGGTTTATGCGCCAGTACACGAAAGAAAATAAGTGACTTAGATATTTCCTCGACGCAAAAAAAATTTGTCCTCCAAGTGCGGAGGATTTTTTTTGGTATTATCTGAAAAATTTTTCAGCGAAAGAAATTTTTATGAACCATGTTTTAATTAACTCGTTGTGGGGGTAGAAAATAAATGAAACTTCAGGCAAAAAATGTTATCC
>CALEPR010000097.1 GCA_937910665.1 uncultured Selenomonadales bacterium | reverse complement strand
ATCCAGAATCATTGAACGAGTGTTTCAGCGAGTGGGTAAAAAGTTTAGTGCCTTGCTTGATAAGATAAACCTATTGACAAGGTAGGTTAATTGATATATCATAGCGGCAATTTCAATTTTGGGTGGTGAGCAAATGATTTATGCAGACAATGCGGCGACGACCAAGCCGAGCAAAATTGCCGTTCAAGCGATGCTGAAGTGTATGGAAAATTCTTGGGGAAATCCTTCCAGTCTCTACGCTTTTGGTCAGGAGGCGGCGGAGGAATTAAATTCTGCCAGAAAAATTATTGCGGAATGTATCGGCGCGAAGGCGGAAGAAATTTATTTTACTTCCGGCGGCAGTGAGTCGGACAACCAAGCAATTTTATCTGCGGCGAAGGTTGGAGCGCGAAAAGGCAAGCGACATATAATTTCGACAGCGTTTGAACATCACGCAGTTTTGCATACGCTGAATAAACTTGAGCGCGAAGGTTTTGAAATTGAACTTTTGGACGTTCACGAAAATGGAATTATTTCGGCGGAGCAAGTTCAAAATGCAATTCGCAAAGATACTTGTCTTGTGACGATTATGTTTGCAAATAATGAAATTGGAACTATTCAGCCGATAGAGGAAATTGGAAAAATTTGTCGCGAGAGGAAAATTATTTTTCACACAGACGCAGTTCAAGCGGCAGGACATTTGCCTATAAATGTTCAGGAACAAAATATAGATATGCTGTCGATTTCCGCACATAAGTTTCACGGACCGAAAGGCACAGGCGTTTTGTTCGTCAGAAAAGGTATTCCGCTGTCGAGTTTGATTGAGGGCGGAGCGCAGGAAAAAGGTAAACGCGCAGGTACTGAAAATGTTCCGGCGATTTTGGGAATGGCGGCGGCTTTGGAAGATGCTTGTAAAAATTTGTCGGCGAGTACGGAAAAAATTTCTGCGCTGAAAGAAAAGTTAATCGAAGGACTTTCAAAAATTTCTCACAGTTCTCTGAATGGCGACAGAAAAAATCGTCTGCCCGGCAATGTAAGTTTTTGTTTTGAAGGAATTGAGGGCGAAAGTTTGCTTTTGCTTTTGGACGACAAAGGAATTTGTGCGTCGAGTGGTTCGGCTTGTACTTCAGGTTCATTGGATCCGAGTCACGTTCTCTTGGCGATTGGTCGTCCTCACGAAGTTGCTCACGGAAGTTTACGCCTGTCGATTGACGAAGATATTTCCGAGCAAGATGTTGAATACATCATAAAATCTGTCGGCGAAGTTGTGGATTATCTGCGAAATATTTCGCCGCTGTGGAAAGATAAAATTTCCGGTAAGAAAGAATTTATTTTGCCTTGAGAGGAGATTTTTTAAATGGCACTTTACAGTGAAAAAGTTATGGATCATTTTCGCCATCCGCGCAATCTTGGCTGTATCGAAAATGCTGACGGAGTCGGCGAAGTCGGCAACGGCAAGTGCGGCGACATTATGAAAATGTATCTGAAGATTGATGACGATATTGTTTCAGATGTAAAATTTGAAACTTTTGGTTGCGGGAGCGCAATCGCGTCAAGTTCAATGGCTACTGAATTGATTAAAGGCAAACCGCTGAAAGATGTTTTGAAACTGACAAATAGAGCTGTCACTGAGGCTTTGGACGGATTGCCGACGCATAAATTGCACTGTTCGGTTTTGGCTGAAGAAGCAATTCAGGCGGCTGTCAAAGATTATTGCGAAAAAAATAATTTGGAAATGGAAAAAATCGCCTGAAAAGTTTTTCACGGTTGAAAAAATATTTTGCTTGTGGTAATATTTGTTTGTAAATGGAAAACAAGAGTCGCTAACACTGTTTTCACCAAACAAAGACTCCCTCAAGCGAAGTGGGATATCGCTGAGGGAGTTTTTGCGTTTTGGTCAAGTGGGATTTAACCAAAACAGGCTTACCGTACTACCGTTTTAAATAGCGGTCGTAAATGTAGTTACCGACAATAGAGGCAATTACGCCTACGCCGAAAGGTATTATGACTGTCGCTAACACCGCTGTCACCTCCTACTATAATAAAGTAAAAATTGATATTAGAATCCGTAAGGATTTTGATA
>CALEPR010000096.1 GCA_937910665.1 uncultured Selenomonadales bacterium | reverse complement strand
ACTCCATAAAAAATAGTTTGCATAATCCACTTACACAAACTATTTTACACTACCGCAAATTGTACAAAAACAGGGTCAACCAAACCGATTGTCGCAAGTGCAGTGTTTCCTGCAGTTGATAAAGTTCCAACTGCTACATCATCAATTCCAAGTCTGCCGCTCATTGGCGCGTAAACAATCGTGTCGGCTAAATCATCTTTCGCTTTCTGCAACATAGCTTCATTAGCTGCAACTTCTGACTCCTGCGCCCTGACAGCAGCACGCTGATTTACAACTGTCTGTTCAGAAATTGCGTTTGATTCAAAAAGTTCTTCGTCGCGCTGAAGGTCTCCGCGTTCTCTGGCTAAAACTGTTCTGGATCTTGCAAGATTTGCTTCAGCTTGGAGAACTGCTGCGCGATATTGTCTGTCGTCGATTTTAAATAATTTTTGCCCCGTGACAACTTCCTGACCGCCTTTAACATATTTTTCCACGACAGAGCCACTGACTTTTGATTGAACTTTCATTTCATCGCGATCCACAATCTGACCGCTGTATGATAAAGTCATCGGCGCATTTGTAGTCAAAACTTTTATTGCCTTGACTCTGGTCGGCATTTCCTCCTGCGTTTGATTTTCAGCATCTTCGCCGCCGCAACCTGTTAAAAGCAACGCCATTGCAAAAATCCCCGCCAAAAATTTTTTCTTCACTGAGCTACCTCCCAAAAATTTAATTCAGCGTTTTGTAAGGTTTAATTTGCGCGCCTTTGAAACTCAATTCAACCGCCAAACCTTTTTTATCAAGCTGATAAACCCAAACGCCGTTTGCAATCGCCGTCGCATTTGTAAAAGTGTCACCGTTCACGCCGTCGCTTGCCTGCGCTGAAACTTCCGCGCCAAATTTTATATTTCTTGAAATAAATCTGTCCCATGCAGCTTTGTTTTGAATTATGAAAAGCAAATCATATTCCTTCGCGCCAAAGCTCGCACCCAATTTCATCTCACTCATCTTCACATAAATTTTTTTGTCAAGATTTTGGTTGTAAGCAAGTCCGTGACCGCGATCGCTTCCCCAAAATCCCCAATTCACGCTTGAACTACTGATTGTGGAGTAAGCGTAAGAATTTTTTACAGCAGATTCTGCGTCGGGATATTTCGCATACATTTTTTCCAAAACTTCGACTGACATTTTGTTCAGTTTCGCTCTGAGTTCGTCCGGCGTTTCTTTTGCAAAAGTTATTGTTTGCGTCGAGATAATTAAAATCAGCGTCAAAAAAATAATTTTTGCTAAAAATTTTTTCATTGAAATTACCTCCCAGTCAAAAATTTATATAGATATTTCGTAAACTATCATTTTTTATTTCTTCAATCAAGCGAAGTACCACTTTGTCACATTTTTTGCAAAAAAAATCTCCGACAATGCGGAGTAAAAATTTTTTTAAATCAGCCAATCTGCTTCAAGAATTTTTTTTAACTTCTGAAATGCAGGCAAATATTTTTCACGAACTTTAGCAATAGTAATTTGCGCTTTATCTGCGTCGTAAACGTGCGACAAAATATTTCTGTCTTCTAAAATTTCAATCCAAACTTCTTCTTCAGGCAAAATTCCTGCACTGTAAGCCGCTTTGAAAATTTGTCTTGGCGAACCTGTTTTTGAATTTCTGTCGCCATGCACTTTTAAAACTTCCTTCAAAACTTTCCAACTTTGCTCATAACAAATTTCAAACAGACCAACGATGCCGGTTTCTTCTGCAACATTTAAAGGTTCGGCAAGTTGCAAGCCTTCTTCCAAATTTTTCAACGCTTTACAAAAATTTTCAAATTTTTTCATACAAAATCACTCCGTCGCGTTCAATTTCCGCTAAAAAATCTTCATTCAACTTTTCGGACAAATCGACAATATCAAACATTAAAAGCGTCGGCGCATCTTCCTCTATTTCAAATCGAAAATTCAAAATATCGCCGCCTTCAACTGCCAAATCTATATCGCTTCGCGGCTGATTATCTCCTCGCGCTCGACTTCCAAACAAAATTACTTTCGTCAAATTAAATTTTTCTGCAGATTTTTTTATAAATGTCTCAACTTTTTCCGACAAATCTTTTTTCACAAAATCGCCTCCTTAAAAACATTTTTGAATTATATCACAAAAAATTTGCAAAAAAAATTCCGATAACAATTTCTGTATCAGATGAATTTTTTTAATTTTTCTGCGTAACGCTTTTCAAAAAATTTGTTTGCTATCAATCTCGGTAAATTCGCGCCCAATACTATCGAAAAAATTATTTGCAGAATGTCTATTCCGTACGGCAAAACCATTACAAATTCTTCGGGTTTTAATGCTTGCCACTCCATGCACGCAAATAAAAATCTGTAAGTTAAAACGCCTGGTATCATCGGCAAAAGCGGCGGAACTAATAAAATTGATGAAACTAAATTTAATTTTTCTCCGATTATTATCGAAAAAAGTCCGACAAAAAACGCCGCAAAAAATGTTGAATATTCCGGACTCAATCCGACGCTTAAATTAAAAAAATTTCTTGAAAAAATTGTGCTCGCTCCCAAAATTCCGACTATGTATAAAAATTTTTTCGGCATATTCAACGGAATTGCAAATCCTATTGAACAAATTGCCGCCGCAATCGCTAAAATAAAAATATTTGTGTCGAGAGTTGTTTCCAATAAAATAAAGTCTCTGAAATTTGTATTGAAAATCTGAAAAAATATTTCGACTGAAAAAGCAATTCCCGCCGTCATTGACAAAATTATCAAAAATGCTCGGAAAAATTCCGTCAACGCTTTCAAAAAAAATTTATTCAGCATGTCGATTACCGCGTTGACTATCGGTACGCCCGGAATTAAAAATAATGAGCAAGCAACCATCGGCATTACTGAAGTCGGATGCGAAAAATATGCAACAGTTGTCGCAACAAATGCTGCCAAATCTATCGCCAAAAATTCGTTGACTTTATATTTCAGCAATTTTATCTGCGCAAATTTTCCTGCCATAGTTGAAATTACTGTACAAATTATTTCAAAAAAATTTCCGCCGAATAAACAACAAAAACCTCCGCAAGCAATTCCGACTGCTAAAATTATTTGCCAATGCGAATAAATTTTTGGGCGTGAGTTTATTTCTTCAAAAAATTTTTTCAATTCGTCCAAGCTGACAGATTTTTTTAAATTTGCCAAGAAATTTTTGTCATCGAATAGATTACATTAAAATCAACCGCAGTTTTATTGCATTTTCTGAAAGACAGAACATTTTTTTCTCCGTCGAAAATTTCCAAAAAAATAATTTGTCGCAAAATATGCAAGCTGACATTTTCTGCAGGAATTTTCATAAAAATTGCGATTCTGTTCAAAACACGAATAGTTTTATCATTCGTCGCGCCATTTTCAATCAAAAGTTTACCTGCAGACAAAATCAAATCTATTTTTTTATCCAGCTGAGTAATGTTTTCCAAAAATTTTTCCTCCTCAAAATTTTTCAATTTCTATTTAAAATTTCATGAATAAAAATTTTTTCGTCCTGCAGTTGCAAAATAATTTCGTCCATAGTTTCAGCAAAATTTTTCATCGCGTCTTTTGAATATCTGCTCGCGTCATAATCCAAATCGATAAGATAATTTCCGTCGTCCAATGCATTTAATTCAATATCCAAAATATTTTCGGCGGCGGAATATTTCATTTTTCTACCGGAAAAAGTGTCGGAGCTGTCTTGATTGCGAATATTTTTTTGAAACATAAATGTCACAAAATTATCCTGCAAACCTTCACGATAAACCGCACCTAAACTTTTGCGATATTTTAATTCTTCAGCAATTTTTTCTTCCAAACTATCCAAAAATTTTTTTACAGTAATATTTTTTTCAAAATCAAAACTTATCGGAAATTGCTCCATCATCAGTCCCATTATCCTCAATTCCTGCGAATTTATTCTGCCGCTATGAATCCAACTCATTACAAAATTTTTTGCGCCAGAAGACTTTGCAATCGCCATCATACTCGCCGCTATAAAAAAAATATTTTCAGTGCGATTATTTTTTTTAAAATAGTCTGCAGAAATATTTTTAATCTGATATTTAAAATGATTTTCCTGCCAATTTTCTTTTCTGTGCAAATCAGCAGGCGGCAAATGTTTTTTCGCATCAAAACTTGCTGTAATTTCATGAAAAAATTTATTTCCTGCAGAAAGTTCTTCAGGTGAAATTTTCATTTCTTCCAAAATATAATCAGCATATTGTGAAGGCTCGTGCAAAATTTTTTTATTTTTGTAACGCATTTCAACTTCATTTGAAAAAATAAACGCAATCGATACGCCGTCAATTATTGCGTGATAAAAATCAAGATAAATAAATTTTCCGCTCGGCGTTTCAAACAAAAAAATTCTGTAAAGCGGCGAATCTATCAGCTTGTAAGGTTGCAGTAAATTTTTTTTTCGCCGGTCAAATTCAGCGTCAGAAAATTTTTCAACTTCGACAGGAAAAATTTCTCCATCAAAACGCTGACAAATTTCGCCAGTTTCAGGGTGAACAACAAATCTTGTTTTAAAAATGTCGTGCGCGGCGACAGTTTCATTTATAGCTTTTGAAAGTTTTTCAAGGTCGATTGAGTTGTCAATTTCAGAAAAAGCAGTTATATTCATCATTGTGGAGTTGACTTTATTAAAATGCGTATTTATCAGCCAAGATTGAATCTGGCGCAGCGGATAAAATCCATTTGCAATATCTTTTTGCGAAAAATTTTTACTCATTCGAATTACCTCTAAAAATTTTTTAACTATTTTCTCAAAAACTTTTTCTGCAAGCAAGTGAAGTACCAAGTTGTCACATTGATAAAAAAAATTTATGTTGTTAAAATAAAAATAGTTAGGGGTGAATGACGATGCACAGATTTTTTGCGGAAACTTTGAAAAAACTTCGCACTGAAAAAGGACTTTCGCAAAAAGAATTGGCAGAAAAAATTTTTGTATCGCGCCCGACAATCACGCGCTGGGAAAATGGAAATCGTTTGCCGGATTCAGCGATGATGTTGCGGCTCGCAAAAATTTTGGAAACAGACTTGGGCACACTTTTTTCGTCGGCGTTGGAAAGGGAAGAATCTCCGAACGTGATAATGGTTGACGACAGAAAAATTTTTTTGGCGGGCGCAATTCCGATTTTGGAAGAAATTTTGCCCAACGCGATAATCACAGGATTTACTCGACCTTCGGAGGCGATTGAATACGCGAAGGCAAATCGAATTGCGATCGCTTTTTTGGACATTGAACTTGGAAAAATGAACGAACTCGACCTTTGCAAAATTTTATTGGAAATAAATCCGCGCACGAATGTAATTTATTCGACAAATTACGTTGAATATTCTTTTGACGCGTGGAAAACCGGCGCGAGCGGATTTACTTTGAAACCGATTACTGCCGAAGAAGTTCGCGAACAATTAAAAAATTTGCGCTATCCGATTTTTTTGGAGCTTGAATTGTCAAGTGAAGTGCAACGAGTAGAAGGGAGTGCGAAAAAATTTCTGTAAATAGATTCCTCCGTGAAATTGAATCAAAAATTACATCGGCAAACGCTCCTCAAACATAATAGAAAGTTCGCCAAAAATCAATCCCCAATTTTGAATCGGCATAGTCCACTTTTTGGTTGCCTCCTGCGTTGCGAGGAACAATCCCTTCAAAAGTGCCGTATCATTGGGAAAAACCGAGCGCTGACGATTCAGCTGCCGATAAGTCGAATTAAGACTTTCAATAGCGTTTGTCGTATAAATCACCGTACGAAGAGTCGGCGAATACTTGAAAATCGGGATAATCGCGTCCCAATTCGCAAACCAAGACTTCATTGCGTGCGGATATTTTTTTGCCCACTTTTGAGCGACTTCATCGCGAATCCTCGCAGCAGTCGGCTCATCGGGAGCAGTATAAATTTTCTTCAAGTCTGCGGCAAATTCCTTGCGGTCTTTTGAAGAAACATATTTAAGCGTGTTTCTGACCTGATGAACGATGCAACGCTGAAATTCGGTCTGCGGGAAAGCGGCGGCGACGGCATCTTTTAAGCCGGTGAGTCCGTCGGCACAAAGAATCAAAATATCTTTCAAGCCGCGATTTTTCAAAGAGTTCAACACACCGAGCCAATATTTTGCACTTTCATTTTCGCCAATCTCAATATTTAAAACTTCCTTGCGACCGTCAATATTTATCGCCAAAATCACATACGCCGCCAATTTTTTCACAGTTCCGTTATCGCGAACCGAATAATGCGTTGCGTCAATAAATACCACAGGATAAACTTCGTCGAGCGGTCGCGTCTGCCATTCATGAATTTGCGGCAATATTTTATCTGTAACATCGCTGATGAAACTGTCGGACACCTCAAAGCCGTAAATTTCCTCAATGGTGTCAGAAATTTGGCGTGTACTCAATCCTCGTGCATACATCGAGATTATTTTTCGATCAATCGTCGAAATATCTTTCTTACGCTTAGGCACAATTTGCGGCTCAAATGTTGAATTTCTGTCTTGCGGCACTTCCACCGAAAAATTTCCATAACTCGAATTGACTCGCTTAGATTTGTAGCCGTTACGAGAATTTTCGGAATCGGAGCGGGCTGACTTCTCATAGCCGAGATGATACCCCATTTCTGCTTCCATCATTTCTTTGATTGTTCCGCCGAGCAAGTCTTTCAGTGCCTCCTGAATATCCTCTGCTGTTTTGATGTCGTACTCATTCAAGAGTTGACGGATAATTTCTCTCTTGCCGTCTGTCATTACGATTGAAGGCGGTTTCTGTTTTTTCGCCATATTATAACCTCCCATGTTTATTTTTATTCTATCACGGAAGGTTTTTCTATTTACAGACTTTTTTTCATAGGCTCGAACTACCTTGATTTCATTTAAAAATTTTTCAGTAATTTTTAATATTGTTTACCATAACCTCTGCTTTTCAAAATTTTTGCAGCAACGCCTTTTTTTATTCCTGTACTGTTTTTTAAAATATATATCAATCTGTCATCGTCATATTCTGACATTTCAGTTTGCAATTCCTGAATTTCTTCAGCTTTCACAGTCGCAATTTTATATGCTTCTTTGCCAATTTCCAACGCAATCGACGCAACAGCACCTGCGACTTTTCCGACCGATTTTCCAACCTTTTCAACTTTGCCGACTGATTTTTCAACAGATTTTCCGATGATTTTTCCTGTCGCCTCAATCGCAGAATCACTTTTTGTTTTTTTCTTGGCTTTTTTAATTGAACGCTTTGCAGAACGCTTTGCAACGTCAAGTTTGTCAGAAATTTTATCAAAAAGTCCCATAAAATCACCTCCGTTATGTAAAGACTTGTCAAGTTTTATTGAGGACACGGGCAAAGAACTTCAGAATACAGCTCTCGGCATTGCCACTCTGTTATTCGCGGATTGGTTACCGCAGTGGAATGG
>CALEPR010000095.1 GCA_937910665.1 uncultured Selenomonadales bacterium | reverse complement strand
TCCATAAAAAATAGTTTGCATAATCCACTTACACAAACTATTTTACACTACCAAATCAAATTTCGATACTAATATTTTTTCAGTCAAAAGAAAAGCTGAATCAGTTCCTGAAGTAGTTGCCGAATTGGTTAGAGATTATGAAAATTTTTTGTCAAAATTACCTGCAACAGATTTTTTAGAGTTTGTCGGACTTCCAATGGGTAAGTTGATTGAAAAACTTGAATCAGGTGACACTAGCTTATTTATATTCTCCAGTCAAAAATTTTTGTAATCCATTACCAGTAGGGAGAATCCGAACTTAAAAAATTTTTTTATTCTTCTGCAAGCCAACGAGCGGAGCACTACAAAAAGCGAAGCGAAGTTGGCTTGCTTTAAAAGGAAATTTATCAATCTACAGAAAAATATAACAAAGTCAATATCTGAAACTGATTTAGACTTCGAGATTCGCCCTAGAATCGATTTGAAATGAAGTTTTGGTATAAAACTACCCCAAATTGAATCAAACTCAATCTGGGGCAATCTGGAGCGTTTCACGGGCAATTAAGCATATCTGAAAGGAGAAATTACCATGAAGAATCATAACTTCATAAAAATCAAAAGAAAACTCAAACCTGAAGACTACTATTCAAAACCTGGACTAGACAATACATCAAGACTTTTTCTCTTTGCAATTCGTGAAAACATAACTCATCAGAACAGGAGAGAGAAATTCAAAAAATGGAATGGATACCAGCCTCATTACTGAAGACTAAGCTATGGAAGTTAAGAACAGCACGGAACAGGTTAAAAAAATCCTTATCTTTCCTGCCTAAAAACTTAATAGCCGTCGAAATAAAATTTTGTCAAGGATTGCCGACAGGCAACTTGCGAAGTCCTTGACAAAATTTTTAGGCGGCTACAATATCAGAGGCAGGAATGAAGAACCTAGGTTAGAAAAATTTCACTGAAATAAATTGTGTAAAATTTTCTAGCATTTGAAAAAATTTCAAAATTTTCCTTATCTTGATTTGGAAAGTATTGTAAACGAATTTGAGACTGAAGTCAATGGTAAAATTTGCGAGATTGGTACAGGAGAAATTCTTCAGGATGTATCTGAGTCAGGTAAGGCTAGAAATTGGGACGAAAAGAAAAAATTAAATTTGCTGATGTCAGATTTATATTAGACAAATTCGGAAACTAAGAATTGAAATTGAAAACAGCACAAATCAAGTT
>CALEPR010000094.1 GCA_937910665.1 uncultured Selenomonadales bacterium | reverse complement strand
GTCAAAAGACTGATGACAAAAATATTGTCGATAACGCCGACAAAACTGCACTGAACCAAGAGGATTTGTCAGACCTTCTGGACATGGAAGAACCGACGATTTATCTTTGCGGCGAAAATTTTAATATTCCGATTCGCGTGGAAAATAAAAAATACATCGGTATTCTCGGCACTCCAAAAATTTCAATCAAAGCAAATTCGCAGGGTGAACTTGACGAAAAAAATATTTCTTTTGAGAATTGTATTTTGCCGTTCGCTGTTGAAAACAAATTCTATAATGAATTTAAAATCATTCGTGAATCTGTTCAATCTGAGAGAGATTCTGTTGCTGAAAATTATAAGCACTTCACTAATCGAAAAATTCATCTTGCTTATCTTGACGCGTACCTTGATTGGCTCGATAAAGTTTGTCTCGTGACAAAAGATGAAAACTGGCTCGAGGAGGAACTGAAGAAATTCTATGCTCAAAAAGATATACTCGAGGGCGTGAGTAACGACAGAGGAAAGTATTACCTCGAACTCTATGAGCCTTCAGTTGTCGTTCCGCGTGATTTAGCTGAAGGTATTATTGCAGAACATTTCTCAAAACTCTCGGAAACACAAAAAAAGTTTATGTCAAAAATTTCAGATATTCATTATAAAATCAACTTGGCGGATAAGGTTAAAGAATTCCGTTATTATTCTCAGCTTTCAACCGAACCCGCATATACGGACGAAATGTACGCGTTTAACAAAAAATTTTATTAAGGAGCGAATTTTTATGAAAACACTTTTGGAAAAAATGACGCTGTATATGGACGCGGGATTTCCGATTTTGTTTTTGACGACGTTTGAAGAAGATAAAGCAGACAGAACAATTTCAGAGGCGGCAGGAAATCGCGAAATTGTCGAGTGGAATGTACGCGGTTTGTTGTTTAAAAAGTTGCGGCAGAAAGTCAGCGAAATTTCTTTGTTGGACGCATTGAGCAACTTTGCAACGCCGCAAAAAATCGATAACGAAGAATTTGCGAAAAAATATAATCTTAATCGCCGAATTTTGGTCTTGAAGGACGCCCAAAATTTTTCTGAAATGCCTGAAGTCGTGGCGCAACTCAAATATCTGTCTGAAAAAATTGTTTCAGGAAGTTTACAAGACTGCAACATAATCATAATTGCGCCTGATGCAAAAATTCCTCGCGAGTTGGAGCATTACATCACGATTTTGACGGCGGATTATCTTTCAACCGAAGAAATTCGCAAAATAATTGTAGATTTTTGCAAGGAGCAGGAAGTCACGCAACCTTACAAAGATTTTTTGCGGGAATTGTCGCTGGCGTTCAAAGGTTTGCCAGAGTTTGAAATCACAAATATTTTGTCGCTGGCACTGGCGGAGGATGGGGAAATTTCGCGCTCAGACCTCGCACTGATTCACGAACAGAAAAAACAACTCGTGCAAAAATCAGGGATACTGGAAATGATACCGCTGAAAGAAAAAATTTCTGATATAGGCGGACTGGAAAACTTAAAATCTTGGCTGAATAAAAAGGCGGTCGTGCTGAAAAATATCGACAAGGCAGAAAGTTTTGGAGTTGACTTGCCGAAGGGAGTTTTAATTGCAGGTTTACCGGGTTGCGGAAAATCTTTAAACGCAAAAGCCGCCGCCACATTGTTTGAAGTTCCTTTGATTCGGCTGGATATGGGACGACTGATGGGGAAATATGTCGGCGAATCGGAATCAAATTTGCGTCGAGCAATCGCGCTTGTTGAGGCAATTTCGCCGTGCGTTTTGTGGATTGATGAGCTTGAAAAAGCGTTTGCGGGAATCGGCGGAAATAATTCAGAGGTCACGACCAGACTTTTCGGAACTTTTTTGACTTGGATGCAGGAAAAAGAAAATCCTGCGTTTGTTGTGGCGACGGCGAATAATATTTCAAATTTGCCGCCTGAACTTTTGCGGAAAGGTCGGTTTGATGAAATTTTTTATGTCGGACTTCCGAACGTCACGGAGCGTGAAAAAATTTTTGAAATTCACATTGGCAAGCGTCGCAAAAAAGATTTGCCGTCAATAAATATTTCAGAACTCGCGAAAAATACTGAAGGATTTAGTGGCGCAGATATTGAGGGCGTAGTGAAAGATGCAGTTGAAACTGCTTTCACGCAAAATAAAAGTTCGCTGACGACTGAAATTTTACTCAACGCGATAAAAAATACTGCGTCGTTGTCGGAAATTATGAAAGATTCTATTGAAAAAATGTCGAAGATTTACAAGGAACGCAGATTTAAAAATGCAAGTGTATAGATTTTGGAGGGAAATAAAATGGCGCAAACAAAATATATCAAGTGTCCGCATTGCAAACAGAAAGAACTCGGACCCTACACGGTCGATTCTTCAAGCGTCAATCGCACAAAGGGAAATTGTCCGCACTGCGGCAAGCGTTATGTTATTGAGTATGGCAAGGGCAAAATTAAAGCCACGAAAGAGTGAGTGAAGATTATGAGCAAAAAAAATAATCCTCCGATTGAGGAAGAATTTAGCGAGTTTGAAGAAGTTTCGGAGAAAAAAAATATATCTGTTGAAGGATTCGGCGAGGAAGAAGCCGCGAACTTAACGCCAATTTTGCAAAAATTTTTGAAAGCGTACGGCGAAAATAAAATTGATGAAACTTTGTGTGAGGAACTTGGCGAAGAAACTGCCGCTGAAATCAAAAAAAATGTTGCTAAGTGGAACGAGAGTATAAATGACATCAATACTTCTTGTGCGGAAGGTATGACAGCGGAGGAATGGTTCGCAAGAAAGTTGAATGATTCGGCGATTGGTGTCAATGCTCAAGATTATGAAAAATATTTGTCAGGCGTTCTGGAAAGTTTGCACAATGAAAATTTTAATGCGCTGAAAGTTTTGGACTTAACAAAACATCTCGGCGGCGAAAATAATTTTGTTTCAGTACCTGCACTTGAAATTCCTGAACAACTCGGCAGAGAAATTCAGGTCAGCGAGCTTGCAGGAATGATTTTGAATAGCGGCAGGAAACTTGCAGAAAAATATTTGCCTGACGGAAAATTTGAAGAAATACCCGCAATAATTGATGCACTTCGTGGTGGTGATGATTCAGGCGTGAAAAGTGCGGCGGTTGCGGCGTTGACTTCGGCTGTTGAAAAAGGCAATATCCCAATTCTACCGAAAGGCACACCTGTAGAAGTAACAACAGGCATTGCTTGCTTTGGTGTGGAACAAGCAAAAATAATGCTCCGCTTTGCCGACGGAGATATTAGTAGCAATCAGGCATTGGTTTTAATAAGTCGTGCTGCCGTTGTTAATGCAAGTTTTGTTATGGGCAAGCTCGGCGAAAAAATTGGTCGGCAAGTCGGACAAAAGATTGGTGCAATGGTCGGAACAATAATTCCTGCACTCGCTCCGATTGGTGCGGTTGTTGGTAGCTATGTAGGCGCGGCAGTGGGAAAAATTGCCGGTTCAAAAGTTGGAAAAGTTCTCGGTAAAGCGGCAGAAAAACTTTCAAAAACCGCAGAGCCTTTCATTTTGCGGACTTGTAACACGATAAAAACGCTTGGCAGAAAATTCAAAGAAACTATTCGTAGTTTTGCATCACTTTTTGAGTAAATTCAATTCGTAGTTTTTTCGCGAAGCCATTTGTAGACAGTCGGGCGCGAAACTTTGTAACGTTTGGCAATTTCTGTGACTGTCATCGTGCGGTTATAATAAGCCTGCTTGTAGTAATCAAAATCTTTGGGACGCTTTTTTTCATGGCGACCTTTATATTTACCTGCGGCTTGAGCGAGTTTGATGCCTTCTCGCTGACGTTGCAAAATAAGTTCACGTTCAAATTCAGCAATCGCTCCAAAAATGGTGAGCATAAATTTGCCCTGCGGCGTAGAAAAATCGACTTGCTCTTTCAAACTGCGAACTTTAATATCTTTTTCTGTCAAAGTTTCGACAATGTTTAATAAATCTTTGGTTGAGCGAGCAAGCCGCGAAAATTCCGACACAATCAATTCATCGCCTTCGCGCAAAAAATTCATCATTTCATCAAACTTCGGACGCTGGGCAGACTTTGCCGAAACTTTATCGACAAAAAATTTTTCAACGCCGTTATTACGAAGTTCAACAATTTGCCGTTCCTCATTTTGCTCCACAGTAGATACACGAACATAACCTACCAACATAAAAATCACCTCTGTAAAATTCTAATTTTTTGCAGAGGTTTTTTCAATATGAATTAAACATTTTTATTTCCAACTGTAAAAGAAAATGTTTTAAAAATTTTTATACATTTCAAGTGGCAGAAAAAATTTGGGGGAACATTGTAAAATTAAGGTACTCTCTAAATTAACATATTGAGCAAAAGTTCTTCAAAAGTAGTATGATACAGTAAAAAATAGAGGAGCGAAATTTTATGAGGATAATTTCTTGGAATCTGAACGGTTTACCAGCAACACTTGAAAGCGGCTGTTTAAAAGCTGTGGAAAAATTGCATCCCGATGTGCTGTGCTTGCAGGAAATTCGTACAGAGCGAGAACCGAACGTTATAAAAAATTATCGGCACATTTGGAATCACGCCGTGCAGTCGAATTATTCTGGTACGGTGACAATCACTCGTTACAAGCCGATTTTTATTGACAAAGGATTTGACGATTCGGAGGGCAGAATCATTACCACAGAATTTGAAAAAATTTTTGTCGTCAATGTTTATGTGCCAAATTCTCAGTTGAACTTGAAACGCCACGAATACCGCTTGCAGTGGGATGAAAAATTTTTTGATTACATTTGCGAATTGAAAGGCGAAAAGCCGATAGTTATTTGCGGCGACTTCAATGTCACTCGCTCTGCGCTCGACGTTTTTGAATCTCACGATAAAATGCAAGCTAAAGAACTCGGTTTTTTGTCTGATGAACGCAACAACCTTGAACTTTTGTTGAGTGAAGGCTTTGTTGATGTTTTCCGTGAACTCAATCCGACGACGCGAAGTTATACTTGGTGGTCAAATCGCTTGAATCAGCGCGACATAAATCACGGTTGGCGGCTGGATTATTTTATCGTGTCGGAAAATTTGATGGAAAAAATTTCAGCCGTCGAACACTTGACAGAAATTTTAGGCTCTGACCACTGCCCGATAATGTTGGAGTTGGCTTTATGATTAACGAAGAAACGCTTTTGCGTATGCAGTGGGAGTTTATGGACTGGGAAAGTGCGGAAGAAAATTTGCGCGACCAACAATCAAAGTTGAGCAAAGCCGTCGCGCAAAAAAATTTTCCACTTGTCCGAAAATTACAGAAAAAAATTGTGGAAGATTTTGGAAATCGCTGTTTGGCTGTTCGGCACGTCTGCAAGGCAAATTCAGCAGCGGGAATTGACGGCGTGAAGTGGACAAATTCTCTGGAAAAGATTCAAGCCGCATTGAAACTCGGTGACAAGGATTATCATGCATCGCCTTTGCGAGTTATAAAATTTTGCTCGAAAAATAACGGCAAGATTCGTCGTGGTCATTTGCTGACATACTTTGACAGGGCGATGAGTGTTTTGCATGGCTATTCTTTGCTGCCTGTTCTGGAGGCGACCGGCGACAAAAAATCTTTTGGCTTTCGTCCTGAACGCTCGACGCAGGACGCTCACGCTTGCGTTTTGGAAGGCTTGAAAGGACATAATGCGCCGCGCTGGGTTGTTTGCGCCGACGTGAAAGCATTTTACTCCTCGATTCATCACGCTTGGCTACTAGAACACGCTCCGATGGACAGAAAAATTCTTGCAGAGTTTTTGAACGCAGGAATTGTTTTTGCAGGTGAACTGTTTCCTGCTGGTGACATCGGAATTTCTGAAGGCTCGAATTTGTCTCCGTACTTGGGCAATTTCGTTTTGGATGGTATGCAGTCCGCTATTTATTGCGGCTTGAAAAATTTCCGCAAAAATGATGACTACGCTGATGGAAATTTAATTCGTTTTGCCGATGACGTAATTGTTACCGTGCGAAGTCAAGAAACTGGCGAACGGGTGATAGAAATTTTGAAGGATTTTTTAAGCGTTCGCGGCTTGAGTTTGTCACCTGAAAAAACAAAAGTTGTCAATGTGGCAGACGGCTTTACATTTTTATCGCGTTCCTACATTCGCAAGGACAATTTAATTTTTTCCTATCCTGCCAACCGAGCTGTTGAAAAATTTATCGCCGAGTTGAAAGACTTTGTTCAAAATTCTGTTCTCTCTCAACGCAAATTGATTTTGTCGCTGAACAAAAAATTGCAAGGCTGGGCAACGTATTACCGCTTCACCGACGCTCTCGACGCTTTCAAGAAAGTTGATGTTGCTTTGCAAACTGTCTTGCTCGAAAAAACTCGTGAACTTTATCCGAAGTTGCCACTCGAAAAATTGAAACACAGATTTTGGTATGAAGAACACGACGGCAGACACTCCTACGCTCTGCCCGACAACAAATCTGTGAAATTGATTCGGTTGGCTGATACTGTCCTGCTCGTGCCTCACAAACCTAAAGTCGGGTTTAATCCATTTTTGGACGACAATTTTATAGATTTCAAAGACCGCAGCCGCGAAATTCAGAACGTGACGGGAAAATACAAAGCAGTTTGGGAACGTCAAAGTGGCAAGTGTTTTTACTGTGGACGACCGATTTTGAATGACCAAATGCGAACAGTTGTTACCGTTGATTTGACAAAAAGTCCTTCGCTGAAAAATTCTGCTTATGTTCACAAAATTTGCGCGAAAAATGCCTACGCAGAAATTCAGACCGACGAAGATTTTTTTCACAGGGAATATGATGTGTTGGAGCGACTTGAAAATCTTTTTAGTGACAATAAAAAAATTCCAGAACAAAAAGTCTGGAAGTATCGTCCACTTACTGATTTTTTTGAGCGGCTTGAGAAATATTCGGTGACATTGGATATTGATGAGATTGAAGAAATACTCGGTTTCACGTTGCCGAAAGCGTCGCGGTTTTCTTCGTTTTGGTATCGCAAGGAAAATTATCGGAGCATTGCGTCCACGTGGACTTCTGCGGGTTATAAAATTCGGCGTTTAGACCTCGACAAGCGGAGAATCACATTTTGTAAGTTTGAGGAAGGTGTTGGACGACTGGAAATCCCACCGAACTTGACAGAAAAGAAATTGCCCGACGATGCTATTTTTGAGTTGGAAAGTTTTTTTGAGTACATTGTCAAGAAATACGGACTTTAAAAGTGATTGAAAAGCCTGTCGAGCAATCCACGATTCTTGATTTTTTCAAGTTGATTTTTCGATTCTGCAAGTTGAGCGTCCAATTCGTTCTTACGGCGATTCGATTCTTCGAGCAAATTTTTTATTTCTGTAAATTTTCCTTCAGTGACCTCGCGTTGCGTTTTTTCAATTTCTAAATCAGCTTGTGCGCGAACCAACGCCATATCATTTTCTTTCGTCTGCTTTTCAGCAACAAGTAATTTTTGCTGATTTTTTTGCAGTTCCTCTTGCGTTTGAATTAGCTTAGACTGAGCGATAAGCAACAGTTGACGCAGATTTTCATTTTCCTCTTGCAATTCTTTCACACGCTCTGATTCAATTTGTTCAATTACCGCAATTTTAGAGAATCTGCGTAATTCGTCTATTTTTCGGACGGCTTCATCGTCGAATTGCCAACCAGTTGTTGTCTGTTTAGCGTGTTCTATGCCATCACTATTGATTTTATCAAGATGACGAGCAACAAATCTTCGTATGCTGACAGAATTCTTGATGTCATAGCGTGACATCAAATCATTGACATTAAACATCCAATACCCTCCGAATAATTTCAGTGCCAATTGGCACACTTGACACATCTAAAACGTATAAAATGCTTCTACGTCAACAGAGCTATTGGCACTATTGACACTTTGAAGAGCAGAAATTTACATTAAATTTTTATCGAATGATGAGCTTGCGCAAATAAGATTAAAACTCATGGCACATTTGACACACACCTAATTTACAAACCTTGATTTTTACAGTATTTTTGACAGTGTCTCGGACACTTTAGACACTGCCTTTTTTGTTGTCTGCGTGCTGTATAGCACACTTGACACTTTGACAGTATATCGTATAAAAATATATTTGTAAATACCATTTTGTAACAGAAAACTTGCATAAAAAGAAAGAATATGCTACACTCAAAACACAAGTTTTCAAGATTGGAGGTGCAGTCGTTGGAAAGCAAATTAGAGGACAGTTATATCAGTCTTGAAAAAGCGGCAGAATATCTTAATATTAAGCCTGTGACTCTGCGGAAGTGGATAAAGCAAAAGCAAGATTTACCTGCTCATCAACTTGGCAGATTGTGGAAATTTAAAATATCTGAATTGGACGACTGGGTTCACAGCGGCAATAGTGCAAAATGTGATTGACATTGACACAAGAAGGAAGTTTTTATGTCCGCAATAAAATTGTATAACAAAGATTGTATTTTGGCTCTTCAACAGATAGAGAGAAATTCTGTTGATTTAATTGTAACTGACCCGCCTTACAATCTCGGAATTTTTATGAAAAATCGAGACACCAACCTAAAGAACATGAGAAAAAATTTTTTTGGTTCAGCAGGTTGGGACAACATGAATTTTAGTGAGTGGGCAGAGTCTATGGACAAATTTTTTGATTCCTCTGCAAGAGTTTTGAAAAAGGGTGGAGCGGCGATAATTTTTATGTCAATTATCAAAGTTGAGACACTCATTGAGATTGCCGGAAAATATGGATTCTACTACAAAACTACAGGAATATGGCACAAAACTAATCCTATGCCGCGTAATATGAATTTGCATTTCGTAAACTCTACGGAGGCTTGGGTGTATTTCACTTTCAAAAAAAGAACAGGGACATTTAATAACGGAGGTGCGTTATTCCATGATTTTATTGAGACCTCTGTAGCACCTATGGGTGAGCGAAAATATGGTAAACATCCAACGCAGAAACCTGAAAGTTTAATCCAGCATTTTGTAGAAATTTTGTCGAATCCCAACGATTGTGTTTTAGACCCTTTCATGGGAAGTGGCACAACAGGCGTGGTTGCTAAGAAGACGAAACGAGATTTCATTGGAGTTGAGTTGAATGAGGAATACTTCAAAATTGCCTCTGAGAGAATACGCGACACGAAAGTATAAGCCAAAAGCGGTAGATTTATTTGCGGGAGTAGGCGGCTTATCGCTGGGATTTGAAGATGTCGGATTTGATATTGTTGTAGCCAATGAGTTTGAACCGACGATAGCTACAGCATACAAGAGCAATCATCCTCGTACAAAAATGCTCATTGGAGACATAAGACAAATAGATTTAGAAAAGACGTTTGAGAATTATGTTGGAAAAATTGATGTGGTAATAGGCGGACCTCCGTGTCAAGGTTTTTCGCAAAAAGGACAAAGAAAATCTATTTATGATGAGCGTAATTTTTTGTTTGAATATTACGTCAAGGCGGTGGATTTTCTCAATCCTAAATATTTTGTCATGGAGAATGTACCCAATCTTTTGACTACGGAAAATGGTTTTTTTCGCAAAGAAATTGAAGAAATTTTTTCTTCTATGGGCTATCGTTTGACAATGGGAATTTTAAATGCCGCAGATTATGGAGTGCCGCAAAATCGAAAACGTGCCGTAATTATCGGTTCATATAAAAATACTCCATTGAGTTTACCTGTTCCTACTTTGCCAAATGTAACTATTTGGGATGCTATCAGTGATTTGGCATATTTGGAATCTGGTGAAGGCGAAGAGGAACAGGCATATCGTTATAGTCCACAAAGTGATTATCAAAATGAATTGCGTGGTAATAACAACACTCTCCACAATCATGTCGCAACGAAACATTCCAAAATCACTTTAGAGAGACTCTCTATGATACCCCCCAACGCTGGAAGAGATGTTCTGCCAGAAGAACATTTGACGAAATCCATTTACAGCGGGACGTGGACGCGAATGCGTAAAAATGAAGTATCTGTGACCATTACTACGCGTTTTGATACTCCTTCATCTGGCAAATTTACTCATCCTTTTTTAAATCGTGCCATTACCGTCCGCGAAGCCGCTCGAATACAATCGTTTCCTGATGACTTTGTTTTTATTGGTAACAAAAATTCTCAAATGAAACAGGTTGGAAATGCTGTCCCACCACGTTTGGCAAGTGCGATAGCAGAAGTGGTTATGAATGATATTTTGGAGGGTGGCTAAATTGAGTTCTGAAGAAAAAAAGATACGTCCTGCTCCCATGAAACGTTATAAACGGCAAGAGCCTAAGCTGGCTATAAAATCATCTTTGCCGAATGTTAAAAGTACATTGGCTTTGGTAATTTTAATTTGGGAGTCGTTGGACTATCCAAGCGAAGTTATTTATTCAAAGCAGAGTGGCTCGGGTATAATTTTAGCGGATGATGTCGAGGTGGCTATTAAAAAATCGGTCGTAGATATTTGTAGTAACGACAACATAGATTTGGAGATTTTGATTGAAAAAATCAACAATAATCAGCTTTTTAAATCTCAGCTTGAGGCTTTGATTGTAGCTTTTGAGTTGATTTGGAAAATTGCAGTTGTTCGTTTTGTCGATGACGATAGAACTACTCTTGAACGTTCTGGTGGCAGACGTTTTCCAAAGAAATTTCTCTACACATCGAATGTTGATATTATTCATTGCTTAATTAGCGAGGACAAACGAAATTATTACAAGGTTATTTTGTCGTGGATGGGAATGAAAATTCAGACTGATGAGACGGCGGCAAAAAATTTATCAAAACTTTTGTCGCTCTTGTCCGAAAATGCTGTATTCAAAATGCTTGATGGCGATACTCCTGTCATCTTCAATCAGAACAGTTTATATTTAAAAATTTTAGAGACACAATCCGAAGTCGATATTAACGGCGACAGTGAACCTAAAGGCACATTAAGAATATTGAAAAATTTGTTGTTCGATGATATGAATCCGTACTTGAAATATTCTTCGGGTAGCGTATCACTTAATTCTGATGTTAAAGATTTGCAAAATTATCAGCGTAGAGTAGAAAATTTTCTCAGACTTTCAGAGATGAAAGAATTTGAATTTGAGGATACAGTAAGGATGGATTCTGAAGTTGACATTCCTGAAATTTCTGAATCAAGCAGGGTAAGTGTTGGCGTGAATGTTATACTTTACGGTGTGCCTGGTTCAGGGAAAAGTTGGACTATCGAGCATGAGTATTGCCGCAAAAATTCCAAAGTTGAAAGACTCGTATTTCACCCTGACTATACATACGCCGAGTTTATCGGACAAATTTTGCCTGATGTTGATGACGGAGATGTAACTTATAAATTTTCTCCCGGACCGTTCACTTCAATTTTGCGAGACGCTTATCAAAATCCCACCGATGAATACATTCTCATTATTGAGGAAATAAATCGTGGCAACGCTCCGGCGATTTTTGGCGAAGTTTTTCAGTTGCTCGATAGGATGATTGAACCTAAAACCATTAACGGCGTAATTTATCCTGCGGGAACAAGCGAGTATGAAATTTCAAATCGCAACATGGCTGTTGAAATTTATGGCAACGGCAATCACAAAATTCGTATACCGTCGAATTTATCAATCATAGGAACAATGAACACATCAGACCAAAATGTTTTTACATTGGACACGGCTTTTCAGCGTCGATGGAATATGCGGTTGATTGAAAATTCTTTTAAAAATGTTCGTCCTTCCCTCGCGAGTGCTGAAATTTTGGACACGGGTGTTACTTGGCGACATTTTTGTGAGAGCGTCAATAATTTTATTCTCGACAACAAAAATAAATTGGCATCTGCTGAAGATAAGCGGATGGGCGTTTATTTTGTTCACGAGAATGATTTGCAGTATAGAAATTTAGACCTGCAAAAATATGAAGAACTTTTACTTGCTGAGCGTGATTCAAAAATTACTGAGGAAGAAAAAATTGCTCTTTCTCAAATGCGCGAAGACTTCAAACAGAATCGTAAGTTTGCTGAAAAAGTTATCAAGTATCTTTGGGACGATGCGTTTAAATTTAATTCACAAGATTTATTCGACAGCTCTTTTAGCAGTCTGGAATCGGTTATACGTCGCTTTGTATTTTCTGACGGTCGTGAGCGTTTTTCAATTTTCAGGCAAAGTGTGCAGGATATTTTTTTCAAATAATAGGTGAACGAATTTGAACGATTTTGAAAAAACTCTTCGCGACAGATGCCACATTTCTGGGGAAGGTGGGAACAGATTTGTCGGAATTAAGGCGGATACCAAAAGTGCGGAAATTTATTTTCCTATTGGCTGGCATTTAGCAGACGATGAAAAAATTTTGCGCGAAGACATTATAACTTTGTTCAGAATCCTCTACACCTTTACAAAAGTAGGCGGTTCAATTTCTGCAAATAATTTTGAGCCTATGCAAAATGTAGAATTTCCGATTCACGCTTATTTGAAAGTTATTACAAAATTTTTGAATGACGGCAGATACTACATTGAATCTGATTTCGATTATAAAGTTGGTGCGAATGGACAAATATCTTGGTCGCGAACACTCCGAACTCAAAAAGGTTTTGTAAAGAATGGCAGTTTAATATTTGCCAACACCGTTGCTCGTCACTCCAATCCTAATGTGAACAAGCAAATCACACAGATTCATAAATTTTGCGTCTATGAAGCCTTTGACAAGTTGGGCTGGCTGTACATAGCAAATAAACCTGAATTACCGGGACAGCATCCTTCAGTCAAGGAGTCGATTCAAATTTTGAGCAAAAAAATATCTCATTCGCACAATGACAACGAACAGGAATTATTTGGAGCGATGCTAAATATTTTGAGGTACATGGACGAGCAGACCGCAGAAGATAATTATTCTTTTGGTACTGATTATTTTGAGCGAGTTTGGGAGAGTGTGATTGATACGGCATTTGGAGTAGAAAATAAGGCAGAATATTTTCCGCGAACACATTGGCGATTGTATTATGGAGAAGAAAAAGACGGTAGCTCTCTTTTTCCCGATTCAATTATGATTTACAACGATAAAATTTATGTACTGGACGCAAAATACTACAAGTATGGGCAGAATGGAAAAATTACAGATTTACCAAGAAGTTCAGACATCAACAAGCAAATTACCTATGGCGAGTACATCGCTCAACATAACGACCGTATATCCAGTGAAAATTTATTCAATGCGTTTCTTCTGCCATACAATATGAACGATAATAAATTTGGATTGCACTCTATATTTGGAAATTTCGGTGAGGCTGTCGGTGATTGGAAGAAAAATATTCATTACTACGAACGAGTGCAAGGAATTGTCGTTGATACCCGATTTTTACTGTACAACTACCTGACAATTTCCGAAAGGCACAGGAGCGATTTGGCAGATTGTATAGAGCAAGTCCGAAATCGTAAAATCACAAGGTAGTTTTTTATCGAAGCGAGGAAAATAATGAAAAAAATTTTAGTTGTCGGCAACGGCTTTGATTTGGCACATAATTTACCAACAAGGTACAGTGATTTCTTGTACTTTATGACGTTATGCGTAAAAGAATTATGTCCGAATTGGAGAAGTTGGGGTGCTTGGAATGATGTAAACTATTTTGAACTTGAACAGTCTGCATTGGATCATATTTTGACTAATCCAGCACATAATAAAGAGGTGAAGTCTATTTTTGATGAAAATATTGAACATATAAAACAGTTTTTGGACACTTCCGAGTTGAATCATTTTGTAAACAATGATTGGTTGATGTACTTTATTTGTGTCTATGCATTTAGGCAAGAATTGGAGTATGAATTTCGTTGGATTGATATTGAGAGTGAACTCGCAATTATGTTACGAAATTTTAATGATTTAAAAAACATCCACCACAAATCAATTTTTAACTTTCTTGTTCCATATCGCAGTGGGAGCGACAAAAGTCCCAAAAATTTTTACTTTAATACTTTAAGAAAACATATTCAAAAATTAAACAATATTCCCAACGATAAATTTAAAAGTGAAATGTTCCAATGTCTGTTTGAGCAGTTGGAAAAATTTAATTCGTTGCTCAACTTTTATTTGTCCGTTGTAGATAAATTTTACCATGAGACTGAAAATCGTGTTTTTAAATTTTCTGGTGATATTGGTGACGGGTTTTATGTAAGCCATATCATTAGTTTCAATTACACAGATATTTCAAAAATCTACAATCCAAAAGCTGAAATATACTATGTGAATGGGAGTTTGAACGACAGACACATAGTATTAGGTGTGGAAAATCCTTTTTCAGCAGAAGACAGGTCATATCTTGACGATAATGCACATTGGTTTTTCAAAAATGTTCAAAGGATATTGTATGATTTTCAATATAGACACCATTCGTGGATGAACACTAAAGAAAATACATTATACCAAAATGATGATGGAAAAAATATTTGTGACAGTTCCAACGCTGTCTACATCATCGGTCATTCTTTAGCACTTAGCGACAGATATATTCTCTTAAATATAATGGAATCGGCAGATAATGTAACGATTTTCTACTACAATGATGCTGACAAACAGTCCAAAATAACCAATTTGTATAGAATTTTAGGCGACGATAAATTTTATCGTTACATCAACAATGATTTCAGTCCGAAAATTATTTTAAAATCCCAAAATGAAATAATGCTACCCTCTTAAAAAGCAAAAAAATAAGATTTTGAGCGGCTGAAAATCATGTATGATTTTTGCGTTGACAAAATTTAAAGTTTGGAGGCGCAAAATGAAACTTTTTATTGCGGAAAAGCCGTCGTTGGCACGAGCAATCGCGGCAGGAATCGGCACAGGAAAAAGTGCTGAAGGCTACATTAGTCTCAACGGCGGCAATGAAATTGTAACTTGGTGTTTCGGTCACATTTTGGAGCAGTTGAATCCGAGCGAGTATGACGAAAAATATCAGAAGTGGCGAATGGAGGATTTGCCGATTGTTCCAAGTCACTGGAAGTTAAAAGTAAAAACGGATGCGGCTAAACAGTTCAAAATTGTTCGAGACTTAATTGGCAAGGCAACGACGATTGTAAATGCAGGAGACCCAGACCGCGAAGGTCAGTTGCTTGTTGATGAAGTTTTGGATTTTGTAGGAAACAAAAAGCCGGTGCAAAGAATTTTACTCAACGCACTGGATGAAAAATCTGTTCGCCAATCGCTGAATAGTTTGCGTGACAACAAAGATTTTCAAGGCTTGAAAAATGCGGCGTTAGGGAGAAGTCGGGCTGATTGGTTGGTTGGAATGAATTTGTCGCGAGCATACACCATCAAAGCGCGGCAAGCTGGTTATGAAAATATTTCGGTCGGGCGCGTCATGACTCCCACAATGGCTTTGGTAGTTCGTCGCGAGGAGAAAATTGCAAAATTTCAGCCGGTCACTCATTACGTTATCAAAACGATTTTCAAAAATAATTTCGGCGACATTCCTACAATTTGGCAGATGTCGGACAAAATTCAAAATTTGGATAGCGAAGGACGGCTGTTGAATAAAAAGGTTGCGGACGATTTTCTTGAAAAATTTAATTCTTGCGGGACTCAAGGAAACATTATAAGCGTTGAGGAAAAAAATAAATCTGAAAGTCAACGGTTACCTTATTCGCTGTCAAGTTTGCAGATTGAGGCAGGAAAAAAATTCAGCTACTCACCACAAATGGTTCTTGATACAATGCAGTCGCTCTACGAAAAGAAATTAACGACATATCCGCGCTCAGATTGCGAATTTTTGCCTGAAAATCAGTTTGGTGATGCGGCGGAGATTTTGGCTCACTTGAAAAATTTGCCAAACAAAAATTTTTCTGAGTTGGTAAAATGTGCTGATTTGAATATCAAAAGCCGCGTATGGAACGATAAAAAAATTTCAGCTCACCACGCAATTATTCCGACAAGAATTTCTGCAGATTTTGAAAAGCTGAACGAAGTCGAACAAAATTTGTATTTAATGGTGGCGCAAGCATATTTGGCGCAGTTTTATCCGCCGCACGAATTTAAATCTACAAAAATTACAATCTGTTTTGATGATGAAAAATTTGTCGGCAAAGGCAAGCAAATTATTAAACTCGGCTGGAAAGAGATTTATAAAAATTTTATCCACGACGATGAGGAAATTGAAACAAATTTGCCGCCGGTACACGAAGGCGAATCGGTAAAATATATTTCGGGGAAAATTGTCGAAAAAACGACAAAGCCGCCGACAAAATTCACTCCGTCAACTTTGTTGCAAGCGATGAGGGAAATTTATAAATATGTCAGAAATGATACCTTGAAAGCTGAACTCAAGGAATGTTCGGGGATTGGCACGGAGGCAACACGAGCAGGAATCATCGAAAAACTTCAGACTTCGGGATTTTTGAAATTGGCAGGGAAATTTTTTGAGCCGACGGAAAAAGCGCGGATGGCAGTAAAAATTTTGCCTGACGAAATTATTTATCCTGATACAACAGCGGTCTGGGAAAAGGAATTGGAGGAAGTCGCCGCTGGTTACGAATCTTTTGACAAATTTTATCTCGGTCAATTACAAAGTTTATCGGCACTTTTGGACAAAGCAAAAATGTCTGAAATTATTCCATCAGAAAATTCTGTGCTGTGTCCGAGTTGTGGAAAGTCGATGATTCGGCGCAAAGGTAAAAAAGGATATTTTTGGGGTTGTAGCGATTTTCCTGAATGTAAGACTACAGCACGAGATAATAAAGGCAAGCCGGATTTTTCGACAAAGAAGAAATGAAATGTGTTCATAATGAACACATTTTGGAAGGAGATTTTTGAAATGATTAAAGGCGAAGATATTCCGTACATGGGCGAGTGGGCAGAGTTGAGAAAAAACTTTTTGCTCGAAGAAAAGCCTGAAGATTACGATGAACTTGAAGAGAGCAAGTTGCTGATTGAGTATTTGGTTGGCTATGAGGACAGATACAGCGAACTTTTCGATACGATAGTTGAGAATCAAATGGAAGTCGAAGGTGTGAACGAAGAGATGAAAGTCGAAAATCCTTTGAAGTGGGTCGGGCTTGTCAATAATATTCGTTCACAGGTCAGAGAAGTTTTGACGGCGGAAATTTGTCAGTAAAAAGCAAAAAGATAAGATTTTGAAGAGCCTTTCAAGTGTTACGATTTTTCCAGTAACATTTGGGAGGTTTTTTTATGACTGAAATTGAGCAACGAAATCAAAAATATTTAGATGGTTTACAAGGCAATATCGGAAAATATTTGTCATTTTTGTCAACGATGGCGAGATTCCACAAGTATGAAGTTGCGGACTTGACGAGTTTTGCGATAGAAGCACCGGCAATGTTTACGGCTGTAGCGAGCAAGGAACTCTGGGAAAAATATTTTCATCGTAAAATCAGCGCGAACGCAAAAGGCGTGACTTTAGTCAAAGACGGCAAGGCAACTGTTTATTACGATGTGTCGGAAACCGAAACTTCTGCGGCAAACAAAACTGAAGTCAAGTTGTGGCAATACGATGAATCGGCTCACAAACAATTTTTAGATGCTGTAGTTGCTGATGAAAAATCTACAGAAAAACAGATTAAAATTATCGCAGAAGAATTGGCTAATCGTTCCAACTTCAACTCTGAATCTAAAAAAATTTTGGCGTTGAGTGTCGAGTCGGTTATTTTGGAGCGAATGGGATTTTCAACAGAAAACGCAACGCGACAACTGGCGCAACTTTCTTTCAAAGACCATGACGTTCAAAAAATTTTGGAACAAACTCAAGCAAGTGCAAGAATTTTTCTTGACGCAATGCAAAAATCTATCAATCAAAAAGCCGTCAAAAATTTAGATGTTCCAGAAAATAATCCTCTGTTAAGCGCAATAGGAGTTGTGAAGTCGGCGGAGCAAGTTGAAGAAGTGCAAGAGTCGGAACTCACTTTGGCTGAAGAACCTATGCAAAGAGGTCTGTTCGATTCCGTCGAGGAGGAAAATTCTGCTAAAAAAGTTGAGGCTGAAGAAATTGGCGAGGATATTGTTTTTGACAGTGATACAGAAGTTAGCGAACAATCACCAACCAGCACTGAAGAAATGCCTAACTCGGAAGCTGAAGACATCAACTCTGAAGTAGTTGCTGAAAATTTATCCGTTGGCTCGGAGGAAAACCCACAATCTGCAGTTGAAGTTGTTGATGAAATTACCACAAATGAAACACAAGCTGAAATCCTTGAGCCTGAGGTGGTTGGCGAGACTTTATCCGCTGGCACAGAGGAAAATTCTCACTCGGACACTGAAGTTGTTGATGTTGAAGTTACTGGAGAAATTTCCACAACCGAAACACCGACAGAAATTATTGAACCCGATGCACAAAATGATTCTGACTATGCCTTTGAAGAATTTGACGAGGAAGAAGAGATTTTGCCTGACGTTTCAGAAGTTCAAAGCAGTGTTGAAATCTTGTCTGACGAAAAATCTAAAATCAAAACTGCGGTGGAGACTTCGGAAAATGCAGCACCAGACTTGCAAACTGTTCTTGCTGAGGATATGGCTGTCATTCGTGGCAATAATCGCGACAAAAATGTTTTCCGCAAAAATGTAATCGCTATCCGCACACTTCAATTTATCGAACACGAAAAACGAAATGCCACTCCTGAAGAAATTGAAGTTTTGAAAGGTTACTCAGGTTTCGGCGGTATTCCTAAAGCCTTCGATAAAACCGATTCGAACTGGAATCGTGAGGCTTGGCTTTTACAAAGTATGCTCACAGAAAAAGAATATACTGACGCTCGTGGCTCTACTCTTAATGCTCATTATACTTCAGGCGAAATTGTTCAGAGAATTTACGACGGCTTGAAAAATTTGGGTTTCAATCAAGGCACAATTCTTGAGCCGTCAATGGGCGTTGGCGGATTTTTCGGCAATATGCCTGATGAAATGAAAACTAGCAGTCAGCTTTTCGGCGTGGAACTCGACTCTCTCTCCGGCAGAATAGCTAAAAAAATTTATTTTGACGCTGAAATTTCTGTTCAAGGTTTTGAGGATACGCGATATTTGAATGATTCTTTCGATATTGCGGTCGGCAACGTGCCTTTCGGTAATTATCGCGTCAATGATAAAGCCTATAATCAAGAAAATTTTTTGATTCATGATTATTTCATTGCCAAAATGATTGACCAAGTACGTCCGGGCGGTCTGGTTGCTGTAATTTCCTCGCGTGGTACTCTCGACAAACAAGACAACAGTGCAAGAAAATATTTTGCTCGCCGCGCTGATTTAGTTCGTGCTATTCGTCTGCCGAACAATGCTTTTAAAGAAGCAGGAACTGAAGTCACGACTGATATTTTATTTTTCAAGAAACTTGACCACATTCGCGACGATGAAAATTTGCCTGATTGGGTCAACGTGAATCATTTTCAAGACAACCGAGAGATTACCGTCAACAAATATTTTTCTGAACACCCCGAAGATGTTTTAGGAACTTTGGACAAGACAAGCACAGCTTACGGTTTTGATTTGACTTGCAAGCCTGATGAAAATCGTCCTCTTGCTGAATTGTTGAACGAGTCCATGCAGTATATGCAAAAAATTTATTCTCCGAGTGAAGTTGAATTGCCTTCGCCGCAACAAATTCCTGACATTGACGACAAACGCTCTTCAAGTTTTTTCATTGAGAACGGTGAAATTAAATTTTTCAACGGCGTAAAAATCGAAAACATCAAGATTAGTGCGAAAGACAGGGCGCAAATGCTTTCGGCTATGGATATTCGCGATTCTGTTCGCAATGTCATTGATATTCAAGTTGACGACGGTTCGGACGAGGAACTGGAACAAGCACAAAAAACTTTGAATGAACTTTATGATAAGCACATTGCTTTGTACGGTCACATTTGTGAAAATGCCAATCTCAAAAAAATTTTCAGTAAAGATTCTGCCTATCCGCTTTTGCGTTCGCTCGAAGAATATGGCAAGGACGGTTACAAAGGCAAGTCTCCTATTTTTAGCAAGCGTATGATTGAGCCGCACAGAAAACCTACTCACGCTGATAATCCTGCTGACGCTCTTGCCATTTCCATGCAGGAAGTCGGTTACGTCGATTTAGATTATATGCGCTCTTTGACTGGACAAACTGAGGAAGAAGTTATAAACGCATTGGAGTTTGACAGAATTTTTTTCGACTTCCAAACTCACGAATACCAAATTGCTGAGGAATTTCTTTCCGGCGACATTCGCGACAAAATAGAGTTTACTGAAAATCAAATCAAGCAGATTGACGCGGAAATTAACAAAAAGTTTGCAGAAAATATTTTGCAAATTGAACCTATTCCAACCTATGAGCCGAAAAATAATCTTGAAAGAAAAATTCTCGACTGCAATCCCGAACTTGAACATTATTTTTCTTTCAGCAATTTTTACGATGAAAACGAGCAAATTTATTATGACGATTACATCGAATCTCAAAAAGATAATCGCGAGTTTTTGGCGGAGATTGCTCTCATTCACGGTACAAATGTCGAACGCGACAAAGTTGGAATGATTCTGGCTGATAAGCCTTTACTTGCACTTGAAGCTATTCGGCGCGGTCGTGAAATCGGTTACACAAAACAGGCTGACTTGCTGATTCTGAGCTATCTGCGAACAATCGACGAAAGTTTTGAACACACTGACGCTGAACACGATTTACTTTTGTATGCCTTCCTCAAGAAAAAGTTGGCGAAGTTTGAAAATAATTTTTCTGCTATTAAGGAACAGGTTGACAACTATTATCAACGCGCTGACATGAGTGAACTCAAGTCTGAGTGGGAACAATTCAAGGCGGACTATCAAGCCAAGAAAAGTATTTCGCTTGACAATCTCAATCCTGATATTGTCTTCTTGAAAAAAAACAAATCTCGGCTCGAAAAAAATCTTGCCGCTCTTGAAAATGTTAAGCCCAAAGACCTTACTGCTGCCGATATTCACGTTGAAATTGGTGCGACTTGGATTCCTGCTTATGATATTGAAAAATTTATTCGTGAAACTTTTGATGTCACTCACAGTAGCATGGAAGTTCATTTTTCGCCGGTCACTGGACTTTGGCGCATTGACGCGAAAAATTATCCGAGTTTGAGTGCAAAAGCTGAAGTTACTTTCGGCGTAAAACAGATGAACGCTTTGCATTTGACTGAACTTGCTTTGAATATGAAAGAGCCGAAAATTCACAAAACTGTTTACATTGACGGCGAGGAGAAAAAAATTGTTGACCAAGAGGCTACCATCGTTGCTCAACAAAAGCAGGAACTTATCAAACAGGCTTTTTCCAAATGGATTTTTTCAGAAACTTCACGTCGCGACAGGCTCGTTGCTTATTACAACCGTCACTTCAACAATATCCGCCCTCGTGAATATGACGGTAGCCATTTAATTTTTCCCGGCATGAACAATGAAATTCAACTCCGCGAACATCAGAAAAACGCTATTGCTCATACTCTTTACGGCGGCAACACTTTACTCGCTCACTGTGTCGGTGCAGGTAAAACATTTGAAATGGTCGCGTCTGTTATGGAGGCTAAACGGCTTGGGTTTGCTAAAAAATCTATGATTGTTGTTCCTAAACATCTGACTGAGCAATTCGGCACTGAATTTTTGCAACTTTATCCCAACGCGAAAATTTTAGTCGCTACTGCTAAAGATTTTACTGCTGAAAACAGAAAAGAATTTTGCTCCAAGATTGCCACTCAAGATTGGGATGCTGTTATCATTGGTTATACTCAATTTGAGAAAATTCCTATCAGTAAAGAACGCATGGAAAGAATGTTGCAGGAACAGGTTGATGAACTTGTTGACGCTATTGACGAAATGCGGAGCGAACACTGCGAGAAATTTTCTATCAAGCAAGCCGAACTCAAAAAGAAAAATCTTATCGAAAAACTCGAATCCCTTCAAAATGATGACACCGACGACACCATTACTTTTGAACAACTTGGCATTGACAGACTTTATGTTGATGAGGCTCACTATTACAAAAATCTTTTCACTTACACCAAAATGCAGAATATACCGGGTATTTCCACCACTGACGCGAAAAAAACTACTGATATGTACGAAAAATGTCGCTATCTCAATGAAAAAAATAACGGTAAATGTGGAATTGTTTTCGCCTCTGGTACTCCCGTGTCCAATAGTATGTGCGAACTTTACACCATGCAACGCTATTTGCAACCTGATAGATTGAAAGACGAGGGATTAGGTTTTTTCGATAGCTGGGCTTCCAATTTTGGCAAGACTGTCACTGCTGTTGAACTTTCTCCTGAAGGTAAAGGGTTTCGCACTAAAACTCGTTTTGCTAAATTTCACAATCTCCCTGAACTTATGTCTATGTTCAAGGAAGTTGCCGATATTAAAATGGCTGACCAACTCAATCTTGATGTCCCTGACGCTGAATTTATTGTCACCAAAGTCCCTGCATCTGACGCTCAAAAAGATATGGTCGATGAACTCGCTGACAGAGCTAATCTTGTTCGTGAAAAGAAAGTTGAACCTGAAGAGGACAATATGCTCAAAATCGTCAATGACGGCAGAAAACTCGCTCTCGACCAACGCCTTATCAATCCTGAATTGCCCGACGACCCAAACAGCAAAGTCAATATCTGCGTTAAAAATGTCCTTGATGTTTACAAATCTACTAAAGAACAACATTCCACTCAAATGATTTTTTGTGACCAATCTACTCCTTCCAAATTTTTCAATGTTTATGATGATATTCGCGAAAAACTGATTGTCGCTGGTGTCAAGCCCGACGAAATTGCTTTCATTCAGAACACTAAGAACGAAAAGGAAAAGGACGCTCTATTTGAAAAAGTCCGCAAGGGCGATGTTAGAATTTTACTCGGTTCTACTGTTATGATGGGTACTGGGACAAATGTTCAGGACAAACTTATCGCTCTCCACGACCTCGATGTACCCTGGCGTCCAAGTGATTTGGAGCAACGTGCCGGTAGAATTATTCGGCAAGGCAACGAAAACAAGAACGTAAAAATTTTCCGTTATGTCACTGAAGGCACTTTCGACGCTTATCTCTGGCAGATTATTGAATCCAAGCAACGTTTCATTTCACAGATTATGACTTCCAAAACGCCTGTTCGTTCTGCCGACGACGTTGATGAAGCTACTCTTTCCTATGCTGAAATCAAGGCTATTGCTACCGGCAATCCTCTCATAAAGGAAAAAATGGACATTGATGTCAAACTCGAACGCCTTAAACTTGCCAAATCTGAATTCCTTCGTTCTCACGAACAACTTGAGCATAAAGTTCTTCATTCTTATCCTCGTAAAATTCACGATGCTCAACTTCTTCTCGACAATATCAATAAGGACATTGACACTATTCAGAAAAATACTGTTATTGGCGACGACGGACAAGAGAAATTTTCTATTACTCTCAACGGCAAGACTTTCACTGATAAGAAAAAAGCTACTGCTTTTCTTGCCGATTTCATCAAATCCAACTCTAACTCTCTTTCTCCTCTTCGTGGTCTTTCTGGTGAATACAAAGGATTACGCATTTCTACTGTTTTCGACCACTCTTTCCTTCATGAGGAACTTCTTCTCTCTGGTTGTATTGCCTCTCGAAAAAATTCCACTTCCATACCGGGCGACAACATCAATCGCATTATCGAAATGGCTAACGGTCGTAAAAAATACGCTGAGGATAAACAAAATGAGATTAGTAGTCTCCAAAATAAAATTTCCGCCGGTTCTGAAGAACTTGTTTTGCCTTTCCCGCAACAGGCGGAATTTGACACTCTTTCCGCCCGTTCTGCAGAACTTTCTCATTTACTCAACCAAGATTCTGAATCCTCTGAAAGAGAAAAAGCTAACCTTGCTTACGAACATGACCGACGTATCCATTCTATCCTTGTTGATATTCCTGATTCTCTTTGTGATAAATCCTTCTTTGCTTTTGCTCGTAAGCAAATTGATGACGTTTCTTCTGAGTGGTCTCATTCTCTTGACATTAACGCCATTTCTTTCCTCATCGACGAAGGTTTTCCAAAAGATTCCATTTCTGACACTATTCTCAAATTCTCTCCTGCTGTTCCCAGCAAAGAGGAAGTCCGCTCCATGATTGACGATTGTTCTCGTCGCGCTGCTTCTTGCAGATAACACATTTATTCCTGACAGAGTTTGCGCTCTGTCTTTTTTATTGTAATTTTTTCAATTTAACTTTTTTTGTAAAAATATATTCGTAAAACTTGCAACTATCTCATAAAAGTGATACACTATCGATATATTGATTTTTATTATCATTGGAGCTGATTTTATGTCTTCTATTGACGAACTCAAACTTTGCAAGCAACATTGTCTTTTCCTCGAACATCTCATTCAGTTTGGTCACGTTTCTCCTATGGACAATATCATTGCTGATTTTAAATCCCTTTCCTCTCTCTATCTTTCTCTTCTTGCCAATGAAATCAACATTTATCGCTCTTCTTCTAAAGAACGCGCTGAACTCATCGATTTTGCTTATTTTCTTCGCGATATTTCTCGTGAGATTGAAGATATGCTTATCTATCATCACTAATCGAGGTGTTTTTCTTTGCTTTCTAATAAACTCAACTTTACTGTCGCTCATCACGCCTTACTTCACTTTTTCAACTCGCAGTATTGGTCTCCGACTGAACTCATTTTGCTGAGTGATTTTTTCCTCACACATCACTCCGACAATATTGACAAACTTAAGTTGCGTTTAATCTCCGAAGAGAACAATGACTGCTTGGTTGCCGCTTTTCTTGCTGATTCTTCTCCTTTTATCCGTGATTTTCTTTTTCAGCGTTATCGTTTTAATTTTTCTTTCGTTAAGATTAGTTTCAACCTTCACGCTCATCCTAATGCTCTTCAAAAGTGGCGTGATAAGTCTCTTGCTGATATTTCTGCACTTCTCAATTTCCAACTTCCTCCTCACGACATTTTTTCTCGTAATAAAGTAGAAACTCTGGTTGCTGTTCTCGACAATTTCCTCTCCTTCTTGCTTTCTTTTCCTTCCTCTGATTCTTCCTTCATCGAAACTCTTAAATTGAAGTTAGCTAATTTTCAAGAATTGCTCTTTATTCTCAAGCAATACCTCTATACTGACTCCACGTCCCCACATATTCGTATCATTCGTCTGAAGATTTTGCATCCCTATTTTTCAATTAAAGACTTGGAAGATGTTTCTGGGTTTTCTCATTCTTCCATTCATCATCACTTTCGTATCTTTCAGCATCAATATCTGCCTTTAATCTCCTAAAGTGAAAGTCTCTCGTCGCTATGTCGGCTCTTTCGTCGCCGTCGCTTGTTAGTTAGGAATTTTCAAG
>CALEPR010000093.1 GCA_937910665.1 uncultured Selenomonadales bacterium | reverse complement strand
CTAGCCCCTAGTTCCTAATCCCTAGCCCCTAGTTCCTAATCCCTAGCCCCTAGTTCCTAATCCCTAGCCCCTAGTTCCTAATCCCTAGCCCCTAGTTCCTAATCCCTAGCCCCTAGTTCCTAATCCCTAGCCCCTAGTTCCTAATCCCTAGCCCCTAGTTTGCATTTGCGAACTTCGCGATTAAATCAGCTTGGGCTTTTGCATCTTCGGCAGGATTTTTTTCAACACTGCCGCCAACGCCCTCCGCGCCACTTTTTAAATTATCTTCAATCAGCGCAACAATTTTATCTGCAATCGAGTCGGAAATTTCAACATTATTTACAGCGTCAACATATTTTTGAACTTCCTCGACGCTTGCGCCTTCCGAAATTGCCACGTCCAAAATAGCATTGACAGCGGCGTTTTCGGTTTTAAGTTTCTGCAAATTTTCAATGCGTTCGCGCTCCTGTGCCACAAGCGGCGAAATTTTTTCAGGAACTTTGTCGCCTTTCAAAAGATTTTTAATCTTGTCAAGCAAATTTGCTTTTGTCATTTTTAATTTCTCCTTCGCTTTTGGATAATAATTTTTTTTCAGCGCAACGGAATTTATAATAAAAAGTTTTTCTGCGTCATCAATTTCAGTTTCAACCGCGCCCGTGACTTCATCGACAAAATTTAATTCCTTTGCCTCCTGCGCCGTCAGCCAAGTTTCTTCACTCAACATTGCAAACAAGTCTTTAACATTTAAACCGGTTCGCGCCGCGTATGTCGCAAGAATTGAATCGCGGACTTTGTTTAAACTGCTTTCAATCTTCGCCAGCTGAATTGCGTCGTAAAAATCATACAAAAAAACGCTCGGCAAATGAATCATCATCAAAGCATTTTCTGCCATTTCCACTTTGTGACCGGCGCAAGAAATTAAAGTCGCCGCACTTGCACAAATTCCGTCAATCGAAATAGTAACAAGGTTTTTATGATTCTTAATTAAGTTTGAAATTGCCAGAGCCGTGAAACAATCGCCGCCATTTGAATTTATATGAATTGTCAGAGGTCCTTTAATTGTCTTAAGGTCGTCAGCAAATTCTTTCGCGGTAACTTCATTTTCAAAAAATTTTTCCCCAACAATATCTCCGTAAATAAAAATTTCATTGTTAATCTTATTCCAGAATTTTTTAATTTTAATCACCACCGTTTTTTTCTAATTAGGAGTGAGGAGTTAGTTTAATTAGGAGTGAGGAGTTAGGAGTTAGGAATAAAAATTCTAAAAAGGTGTATTCATAAAAAATTTTTAAGAAGGTGTATTCATAAAAAATTTTCTAATAAGGTGTATTCATAAGAAATTTTCTAATAAGGTGTATTCATAAGAAATAAAATTTTTGAAATTATGAGTAATGCTTAATGAATAATTGAGAAAGAAAAAAATAATTCCTAATTCCTAATTCCTAATTACTAATTATTTTTTAGTTCCTGCATTAAAGCCCTTTCTGCGGCAAGTGTGCGGATATTTTCTTCAAAGTCACTGCCGTTCATCGCGATAGCTTCTCTTGAAAAAGTTGAAAGGCCGAGCGAAATTTTCTTTTCTGCGGCGGCAACTTCTTTTTGTGGATCAAGAGAATGATTCGATTCATTGTGGAAGTCTGCCGAACACCACAAATTTTTTATTAAAGCGTCGTCGAAAAAACCCGGCGCGTCAATTCTGCCGAGTGCTACTGCCTCTGATAAAAATAATCTGTAAACCGGCAAACAAAAATCAATTATAAAACTTTGTCGGCGTTGTCTAAATTCGTTTTCTGCTTGAATTAACGCCGCCTTGCTTGCCGAGTAACTTGACTGAAAATTTTTCAACAAAACTTCATAAGGCAAATTTAACGCCGCGCCGACTTGCTTTAAAAGTTGGACAGTGAAACTTTCAAAAGTGCTTGCCGCTCCTGCAGGATTTATTGATTTAACGTCAACTCCGCGCGGAAGTGCCGAAATTGTCCCCGCGCCTAATTTATATTCTGTCACGTCAACTGAAGTATCTTCCTCGATAATCTGATTTAAGCCGTAATTTGTGTCACTGCCGAGTTGAACAAAAAAAACAGAAAGATAAGTTTTTAAAATCGCGCTTACAAGTTCTGCGTCTGAATATCTGGAAATATTCCGCAAAATTTCAATCACGGGAGCTAAATAAGGTTCTCCGCGAAATTGTTCAATTCTGTGGTCGTTGCAGAGGAAACATAAATTTTGTTCTCCGCTCCGTTCACCGAAAAATTTTACTCTCCGCCACGTTGTTGAGGGCTGCGAAGTATTAAATTCATTCGGAATTTTTGTCGCAATCCACAGGGCTTTTAAAATTCCGTTGCGGTCTACTTCAATTCCGTTAACAAGTCTTGAATTATTCCGCGACATTTCGACGTTATTAGAAAAAATTCCGCCTTCGCCTTGAGGGTTACAAATTCTTTGCGCCTCAATAAGTTGCAAACGCAAGCTGTAGGGATTATCAGAACTTGAAACTTTTCGCCGGAAAAGGCAGACACAATCTCCGTCCACCAATTCATTTAAAAAGGCAATGCGCTGAAGTTCCCTGAAAGTATTTCTCCGGTAAAAATCACACTCGACGCTATTCGCCCAAAGTTCAAATTCCTGCTTTGTCTTCGTCTCCCATGCGCGCGCCTCTTCAAGCGACAAATTTAAAGCAGTGTGATTCAATTTCGGGAAAAGTCTAAGCCCTTCATTTATTACCCCGCTAACCAATGTCATTATTGCGGCGCGTCCGATGGGCGAGTTTGAAAAAAGGGAATAGCTCCGACTGCGAACTAAATTTAAAGGTCTGTCAATGTCGCTTGACGCACTTAAATGTTGCGGCAGCCAAGATTTCAAAGTCTTTTTTATAAGACTTCCCGCGCCTTCGCTCAAGCCGCTATTTTTAAATTTTTTCTTATTTTTCGACATAAAAAAAAGCTCCTTGACAGAGTTTCTTTGCAAAAATTATAATCATTGCGCCGGAAGGTGGTCGGCTTCCTCTTTCGAGAGGAGGTGGAAATATGTCAAAGTTTGAGATTATCAGTCTCACGTTGCAGACTATTTCCACTGCAGCAGTGCTGTTCGACGTCTTCTGCAAATAGTTTAAAAGCCGTCGTGCGATGACGGCTCTTGATGGTATAGTTCTACATTCCGGAGGGAGTCGACTTGCAACCGACCGGCTCTTTTTTTTTCCTGCCTGAATTATAAACTTTGCAAAAATTCTTGTCAATCAACAAAGACCGCTCGCTTTTGTCTGCCGCGATTAAAACTGTTATCATCATCTTCAAGTGTTACGCCGCTATCAATTAAATCTGCGATAACTTTACGAACGTCCTCGAGATTTGCGCGGGTAAAAGTTCGACTTCCGATTGTATAAGATTGATTCAGCAAAATTGCCTGTTCTGCCTTCAAGTATTGGCGTAGTCTTTCGCGCTGTATTTCTTTTAATGTCATAGTAAAAAGTCTCCTTGACAGAGTTTCTTTGCAAAAATTATAATTGCCGCGCCTGCTGATGGTCGGCTTCCTCTCAGCTTTTTGCGAGAGGGGGAGTGCAGTATGACTAAGTACGAAATTATCAGTCTTGCATTGCAAGCAATTTCTACCGCCGCTGTACTCTTTGACGTGCTGTTTAAGTAACTGAAAAGCCGCATTTGCGCTGCGGCTCCGTTCAAAGATTTTATGTTCTGCGAGAGGATGCCGACGCACCAACATCGGCAGGCTCTTTGTTTGCCTTAATGTTGGCTGAATTATAAACTTTGCAAAAAAACTTGTCAATCTGTCTTTAAATCCTCAACCCTCAACTGGCTAATTTCCTGCAGTTTGTCTTCAATTTCTGAATTTAAAATTTTGTAAATTTCGGCTCGGCTTTTGCCTTCCAACTGTGTGGAAAATTTCGCGGGGAGTGCAAGCAAATTAGTTCTAAGCGTTACAACAACTCCCGCTAAAGCTGATTCAACGTCCGCCGCGTCGTAAAGTTCGCCTTGCCTCTCCTGCAATTTCAATTCATTAAGTTGCTTTTTAACTTCCTCGTGTTGGGCTTTAACTTTGAAATAATCTTCGCCGCTTTTTTCCACCTGCCGCAAATAATAATTTCGCAAACTTTCAAATAAAAAAATTCCGCCTGTCGGGTCTGTATCGTCGCGGAGAAATATTTTTTCTTGAATCAGTTGAGATATTCTTTGCCTTGAAATATTTAACGCCCTTGACAAGTCCGACTGCGAAACCGTGATTTTTGCCACGTCGCCATTGACTTTCATGAAATAACCTGCCTAGCAAGTCGAAAAAAAATTTTTTTTGCGGAGAGAAGGCCTGCGCTCGTTTTCGCGACCGCAATTTTTTTTTGCCTCAGTAAAACTTATTTTTTTCATACAGCTTTCACTGCCAACTGCTAAAATTTTTTTGTTTAAGGAGTGTGAGGAAAATGGAAATCACAGCTGAAGTCAGCAAAGCATTTAATATTTTGATTGAAAACGCCGGCAATGATTTTGAAATGTACAGAATAACAAAGTTATTTCAAGATTTAACCAATCCGCCGCGCGTTGAAGTAATTGATGATAAATATCAGTCTTTCAATGGTGTCAAGTTCAGAAAACGCAAAGGCGGACACTATTTCACACCAATGTATTCAATCTATCGCTCTGTCTGGCAATACTACTATGGTGAAGTGCCACCGCACACAATCATTCACCACATCGACCAAAACAAAGACAACAACAACATTGAAAATTTAATTCCAATGGCACCAAGCGAACATCAAAAATTGCACGCTGCACTTAATCAAAGAAATCATATTGCGCCAATTAGAGATTTAATTTGTGAGCGTTGCGGAAAAGTTTATCAAGCAAGATATTCAGGCAGAAATAAATTTTGCCCCGACTGCAGAAAAATTATTAAATCAACGCCGAACCCTGCAAAAAATTTTTCAAAAACTTGTCTGTGGTGCGGAAAAGAATTTTTTACTTCAAGTAAACAAACTGAAACTTGTTCACACCATTGCAAAAACAGACTTGTTTATTTCAGGAAAACAGGTAAAGTCAGAGCCGAAAAATTAAAAACTTGCGCCGTCTGCGGTAAAGAATTTGTTGTAAGCACTGCACATAACAATGTAACAAACCGAAAAACCTGCTCCGATGGATGCTTTAAATTTCTTCAACAACAAACTTTAGTGAAACTTGCCGAGTCGCATCGACCGCCGACAGATTTAACTTGTGCAGTTTGCGGTAAAATTTTTCACAGCAAACATTTGTCAACAAAAACCTGTTCGCCTGAGTGTACGAAAATTTTGTTGAGTTTGCAAAATAAAGGCAAAAATGCAAAACCAACTATCAAGGCGACTTGCCCTATTTGTGGTAAGGAATTTGAATTTAAATCCTATCACCAAAAAAAATATTGTTCGCCAGAATGTGTAAAAAAGGCTCGCCACGCTCCACGCAAAAAGTATAAAAAAAAATTCTCGACACCCCGAGAATCTGTACTCGCTCACAGCGTACACTTTAGCACAGGCGCATAGTATCAGCAAGTCTTATCAAGTATCAAAATTTAATTTCTAATTGAAAAAGCATTTAGCTTTTGCTTTGTCGCCATGCTTGACCATCGCCGCAAACTTTTTAATCAATTCCCATTCGTCATCGTACGCCTTAAGCGTCCTGAGTTTCCTCGCTCCTTCGACCTTGCGCGGACGACCTGCGCCGACTCTTGTTCCGCCTTTCATACTCCCGCCGCCTTCCTGATTTTTTCTGCTAACTTCTCCCCCAAAGTTTCTTGATTTTTTGGGAAAACTATTCGCCGACGCACTGCAGGATTTATCATCAAACTGTGCGTGTCGTCAACATCTTCAACAGGTTCAATCATTTTTATTCCTTCGCCTTGATACTCTTTCGACGCAGGATAAAAATTTATTTCACCTAAAAATCTGCCCAACGCCTTTGCCGCATTTTTCTCTGCTTCTTCAAGATTTTTCCCCTGAGAATAACAGCCGACCAAGTCTGGAAATTCCACGCCTATATATTCACCATCTTTAAAAAATTTCGCCGCATATTTCATACCTTCGCACTTGCCGATACTAACAAAGGGCTTGCGCCCCTGCCTTTTAAATTAAACCTGCTTGCTTTAAAATTTTATGCTCGTCCTTTTTGGAAAGTTCGCCGGGATGAACTGATACCACCGTCCACTTTTTTGTTTCAGGATTTTCAAATTTTTGGTGTCCGCCTTTTCCTCCGACTTCCATAAAGCCATTTTTCTTAAGCAGTTTAATCATTTCTTTTGGATTCATCGGCATTTGCATTTCCCCCTTTCTGATTATAGTATATACCGTAATTTATTGTTTGTCAAGTTGACTGTAAAAATTTTTCTATTAAAATGCGCTTGAGGTGATTAAAAATGCGCGGCAAAAATATTTTGCAGAAAAAAATTTTAGCTAATCTTGCTCCTATAAAAAAAATGTCCGTCAGTGATTGGGCTGATACTTTCCGGATGTTGCCTTCAACGTCCTCAGAACCGGGCAGATTTAAAACTGATAGAACGCCTTACATGCGCGACATTATGGACGCTTTCACAGACGATAATATTCATCGCGTTGTTGCTATGACTTCAAGCCAAGTTGGCAAGTCGGAAGCATTAAATAATGTAATTGCGCGGTATATTCACCTTGACCCCTGCACAATTTTAATGGTTCAACCTTCGCAGGAGCTAGCCGAAAAATATTCAAAAACTCGCATTGTACCAATGATTCTTGACACAAAAGTTTTAACTCCGCTTTTCAATCCTCGCAATCAAACTATTTTAGAAAAATTTTTTACAGGCGGACAACTTCTTATGACCGGCTCAAACTCTCCCGCGAATTTAGCGAGTCAACCTGTTAGAATTGTTCTTTGTGACGAAGTCGACCGCTTTCAAGCTGATTTACCCCGCGAAGGTGACCCCGTGAAACTTGCCACCGCGAGAACAACGACTTTTTGGAATTATAAAATTGGACTTTTTTCAACTCCGACTGTTAAAGGCGCGTCAAGAATTGAAATGGAATATTTGACAGGAACGCAGGAGGAGTGGCAATACAAGTGTCCGAATTGCGGCGAATTTCATAAATTAGACTTTCGCAACTTTGTTGCAGTTGACGGCGTTCACAAGTTTCGCTGCGCTGATTGTGGAATAGATTTTTCGGAAAATGAAATAAAGTCTTCCGAGCAAAAATATGTTGCTCAAAATCCCGACGCACTCGCAAAAGGTATCAGAAGTTTTTGGGTTAATGCGTTTTCATCAGCGTGGCTTAGTTGGGAACAAATTTTTCAGGAATGGGAGGAGGCGAAAGGAAATCCCGCGCTTGAAAAAGTTGTCTACAATACGCGATTTGCTGAAAGTTATGAGTATGTCGAGAGTGTCGCCGATGAAAATGAATACTTGCAGAACCGCGAAATTTATCCAGCCGAACTTCCTCCGCAAGTTTTAATTTTAACTGCGGCTGTCGACGTGCAAGGTCATCGCCTCGAGTATGAAATTGTTGGTTGGGCGCGGGACTTTGTGAGTTATGGAATTTGGCGCGGAATTATTTCAGGCAGTCCGAATAATTTTGAAACTTGGAAAGAACTGGATAAAATCCTCGACCGCGAATATTTTTTTAATAACGGCAGGAAATTAAAAGTCGCGCGAACTTTTATTGATTCGGGATATTCTACAAGAAATGTTTATGAATATTGCTCCGCTAATTTCCACAAAGGCAGATTCGCAATTAAGGGAAAAGGTTCGCCCGGTCTGCCGCTGATTTATCAATATTCTTACCCGAAAGGTTATGGAATTACGCTGACAATTTTGGGCGTTAATGACGGCAAGCAAGAAATTTTTTCCCGGCTGAATTTAAAAAATAGGAAAATGTTTTTCCCTCGCGACGATAAATTTTTTACTCGGCGCGGCTATGACGAAATTTATTTTAAACAACTTTTCAGCGAAAAAAGAATTTTGAAAAGGTCTTCGGGAATTGCTTATTTTACTTTCGCTCCAATAAAAAAAGATATTCGCAATGAAAGTTTAGACCTCGCTGTTTACAACTTGGCTTGCGTTAAGTCAATGATTATCGATTGGGACAAGTTGGAAAATGATTTACTTGAGGAAATTACGCCCTCCGCTCCACCTAAAAAAATTCAGCGAAAAAAAATTTTATCTACTCAATCAGAGATTTTTTAGCAGGTTAGCAGGTTAGGAAAGAAATTTTCTAACTCCTAATCCCTAGTTCCTAACCCCTAAATATCGTAATTTTCTAAAGTGTGAATGTCTTCAGGAGACAAGCCGAGACGCGCTAAGCCGTTGCGATGAAAACGGTAAATACTCGCCCTTGAATAACAAAGTCTTGTTTGTATTGTTGTAAAAAAAAATTCATAGGCGTAACGCAAAATTAAAGTTTGGCACTCCTCAAAATAATCTCCAAGCAATTTTTCAAGAAGGTCAATCAGCTCAAGTCGGCAAGCCGTGCGGACTTGCAAAAGGTGATTGACTAAATTTTTTGCGTCAATAATTCCGGCGGTGAGTTTTTCAATAATTGATTCATGATTCTGCGCTTTGGGCATCCCGTCCAGTTCTTTATTTGTTCGCTTGATTAAATCTTCCATGCGCCGCAGTCTGAAAACTTCGCGCTCAATTCTTTTGCTTAATTTTTTTATCACAAGTAAAACTTCTGCGCCCAATATTAAACCGCCTTTCTAATAATTAGGAATGAGGAATTAGGAGTTAGAAATTAAGAAATTAGCTCCTTATTCTTAGTCAATAGTAGCATAGTCAAGGGATTTTATCTATGCTATTTTTTCGAAAGAAACAAAAAAATTTTCTGAAATTCTTTCAACATCATTCTACAAAATTCAAAAAAAAATTGCATACACTAACCTAAAAAAAAAATTTTACTAACTACGAAAATATATATATTACGGCGTAAAATCAAGACTTACAAAAAAAATCTTTCGTTTTCAATAGTAAGAAATTATCTGAAAATTTCCCCCCAAAAACCTTCGCAAAAAAAAAATCCCTTCCCTCAATAAATTTCTTTCTTTTTACAGAAAAAATTTATTCAAGGAAGGAATTTTCCCCTAAAAATGACAGAATTTAACCTACCCCGATTCCCGCCGGTTTTTTTTTCGCGTCCCGACGCGGGGTTTGTCTTTGAATACGCCAAGACCTATTCAAAGAAGTTTTATTCAATTATCGCCGCCGCGCTCTGAATTAAATCAGATTGCGGCAACTGCGGAGGAATATTTCCGCCCTCGTTCCTCCATAATTTTCAAGGCATCTTTTTTGAAGACCAACAACCAGCGATTAGCTTGGACTTCGTCGAGCCCTGTAAAGCCGATGCATTTCTCATATTTATGAATTGTGCTGTTACCTTCGTCGAGAACTTCCGCGTCACTCAAGCCGGAAATAATCGCGTCGGGCGATTCAAAGCCGAGCTCTTTAACTAACATTCTGAACTGATTGGGATAAAAAGCAACTCTGCCGTCGGTCAAGATTATCCCGAGCGAAGGGCTTTTTGCGCTTGCGACAAGGTGTCCGTCGGTTGAAAGGTGTTGGAACCTGTCGCGTGAAGTTTCGCGAGTTTCCAAAATCGCGGGGAGCGCGCGCTCTGCCATTGTTGTAAGTTTGGAGCGTTGGAAGTTCCGCACAAAATTCTTCGCGTCTTCACGCAAAACATAGTCGACATAATCAACCATTTTTTTATCAGCCGCAAAAGCCATTTTCGCGAAGCCGAACGCCGCCGTCATGAAGAGTGAAAGCATCTGCACATGAGCGGGGATAAGTCCCACAACTTCATCAGACAGACTTAAAATTGTTTCTTCGTCGTCGGCTCCGGTGTAACCGTTCTGATGAGCGGCGGACTTTTTGATTGAGTATGTAATTTTGTCGAAGAAATTTTCAAGCTGTTTGACATTTTCGGGATTCGCGAGCCAAATAACCATTTGTCTGCCGAAGTGACCGAAGGTTGCAGTCTTTTGGCTGTTGAAGATTTTATGAATTTTTATTGCGTCTTTCGGTGTGAGAATGTCTCCGAAGTCGAGTTCAATAACTCTGTTTTTCGCGCCTTGACCGCTTGTGAAATTTGTTATGGGCTGTTCGCCTGAAGTGATTCTCACGCCTGAGAAAATTGTTTGCGGTTTTTCCTCTGCGTCTTTGTTCAAGCGTCCGCGAGTAATTCCATTTTCAAAATTATAAATTTGGTCGTCGATATTTTGACGTTGGAATTTATTCATTGATTGGAACTCGTCAATCCAAGTCGGCAGGTCGTTAAATTTGCCGGGCAATTCTTCAATAAATCTTTGCGTATTCGCGAAAGTTTGGCGCAACTGCGAAGGATTTCCCCAGACAGACATAGCCGCTTTAATGACGGCTGATTTTCCGCTGCCGCTCTTTGCACAAAGGTGAAGTTGCGGATTTCTCAAGCCGAAAGGTCTGACAAGCGGAGCCGCCAAAACCGCGCCGAGCGTGATTCTTGAAGTCGGGCTTGAAGTCAAAAGCAGGCGCATAATTTCCAAAGATTTTTTTGCGTCGCCATGCTTTTTAAAAGCCGTCGCGTAGTCGAAATTATTTTTCATCACAGGGTAATTGCCCGTGAGGTCCGTCGGGTAAACGAACTCTGCGAAGTCGTCCTGCAACCACCCAGTCTTTTGAAAAAAACTTGTTTCGGGGATGCGCTCCTTGTTTTCTTCAAGGCTGAGCATTTCAACCAAATATTTCGAAAGTCGAGTTGCGCCTTTCATGTCAAGCCACACGCGCATATTTGAAATTTTCTTCAGGAGAGTGCGAGCGTCGGAAATTTCCTCGATTTTCAAAATGTGATTGTGCCAAATTCTTTTTCTGTCATGCCAAATTGTAACTTGAACTTTCATCTCGGTGTAGTCGGAGCTTGAGAAAATTCTCGAAACAAAAACAGGATTGCCGCAGACAAATTCAGGATCATGCGTCTTGAAAATTTTAAAAATTCCATGCTCACGAACGTAGTAGCCGTCCGGAATAACAACGTTAACAGGGCAGTCCGGGAAAATTTCCTGCGAAGTGCGATACATATTTTTAATCTCATACATGCGTTGGCGTTTTTCGTCCTGCTCTTGAAATTTGTCGCCTTCCTCCTTCGTGATTTCTTCAAGTCTCGCGCGCAAAGTTTCAGCGTCAAAATTCAAAGCGTCGTTGCAGTCTTTTACAGCGACAAGTTCGCCGTCTTCTTTCTGCAAATTGCCGAACCGGAGGAAGTTCGCCGCCGCGTCAAATCCCAATCTTTTCAGGGCTTTAACAGCTTTTTCGGCGTTCTGCCTTCCCGCGTCGTCATCGTCAAAGAGAACGATAATTCTCGGCTTGTTTTCGATTTTTTCAAGCTGCGTTTTTTGGAATTTAGAAATTTGGCAGCTTGAGAAGGCAATAGCATTAAAGCCGACTTGATAGATTGACATTGCGTCAAATTCGCCCTCGACCGCGAAGAAAATATCTTTCTCCGACGCCTTCAGCAAATCTTCAAGATTGAAAATATCTTTCTGTCCGTAATGCTGCTTCGGGCGCACCTGTCCACGAATTTCTTCAGGCAGTTGGCTCATCTCGAAAGGCAGTCTCGCGAGGAAATGGTTATCAGAAAATGTCGGGATAATGACTCTCGGCAAGTTTTGACGTCCCATTTTCGCAAGGTAGCCAACGCGGAATTTTCTAAGCGTCTCAAACGTCAACGCCCTGTAAGTTCCGCCGTTTTGGTTGACGAAATTTTCCAGATACCGCCAAGACAAGCGAATCAATTTCGCATATTTGCCTTCTTCAGTTTTTTCATCCATTTTTTTCTCCTCCGTATCTCCTCCATTTTTTTCTGCATTATGTTTCGACTTTTCTTCGGAAACGTTTTCAGATTTCTCAACTACAGGCTGTTCTGACGCGGTGTTTTCAAAAACTTCTTTTTCAGAATCAGCAAAGTTTTCTTCCGAAATGTTTTCAGATTCTTCAACTACAGGCTGTTCTGACGCAGGATTTTCGAAAACTTCATTTTCAGAATCAGCAACATTTTCAATTTCCGAAATATTTTTTTCCGAAATATTTTCTTCGGAAATGTTTTCAGATTCTTCAACTACAGGCTGTCCTGACGCGGTGTTTTCAAAAACTTCTTTTTCAGAAACTTTTTTTGAATTTTTTTTGGGCGCAGGGTCTGAACCTGTCGGGGGCTTAGGTGGATGTTTGTCTATGTCCTGCAAGAGTCCTTTTTTCATGTTATTCAAGAGCCCAATTCTTGTCTTTGCCTTTTCGCGTTTGTTTTCAAGTTTGTAAATTTTGAAAAGCGTTTCTGCGATTTGGTAAGCCAAAAAAGCTTTTTGCTCCATGTCTTTAGCTTGGCTGGCTCTTTGCGTGTAGTCTGCGTGCTCTGCCTCCAGTCTTTTAATACTTTCTTCGCAGTAGGTGACAGTGCCTTTTACGATAGAAATTTTTTCCTCAATGGAAAGATTCGGATTATCGAGTGTAGCATTTTTGAAAAATCCTTTTTTGCGAAGGTCGTCGGAAGTTGGCGCAGACAGATCCGAAACGAAATGAAATTTTGCCGAGTGTTCAAAAAAACCTTCCGCTGCAAGTTCTTCGTCAACAAATTCGCCGCAATGGGAGCACCATGCGCTAAAAAAATCTCCGAAATTTACGACAACAACGCCAAATTCGTCGTCTTCATCGCCATAGTGGCAGACAGGACAAGAAACTTTTGCGTCGAGTTTCGGAACGGACGTATAAGCAACGCTCATAATTCCGGAATCATTTTCTGCCGGATTTTTTGCGAGAATTTTTTTCGCCGCCTCAGTTGCAAGGGTAAGGCGTTGTCTTTCGGTGAGCCCATCGAGATTTTTCCCAATGTGCAAACTTGTTGCGTGTTCCTCGCTTTCATCAGCGGCGGGGAATTCAAAATCATCAAGAGCTTTTTCAATAATTTCATGCTCCTGCGTTTCTACGTCCATGCCGTAACGGGCCGCGATTAAATCAATATTTGAATAGCGGTCTTTGCAATTCACGCAAAGAGCCGTGAAAGAACCGTCCGCAAGTTGGAAGAACTGCAGACCAACGTCATCGCCGTCCGTCTCGGTGTGACAGCAGGGGCAAATTATTTCTCCGTACCCGTCGCGTTTTATAAACCCCCTCGCTTCGAGTTCGTAAGGAGTTATTTTTTCTAACTCCTCGCGGGCTTGCCCGTAATTTTCGATTATGTCGGCTGACTTTTTACTTGTCAGGGCTTCGGGGAGATTCCCCGCATTGATTTTTTCCAATTCCTCCTCAATCAAGCTATCAAGTGAAGTTTCTCCTTCTGTGTCGGTGTTTGTTCCGGCAAGTGCGTCGCTGAGTTCTTCAGCTGACATTTCAATAATTTCTTCTGCTTTTTCCTCCTCTGAAATTTCTTCTTCAAAATCTTCGGCTCTGAAGTTTTCCCCTTTGGGCTCGCGCTCCTTGTAGGAAATTCCGAACTCGTCCGCCGCTTCTTTCAGCATTTCAACAAAGTTGTGAACTTTGTCGACTGCCGTTTTGTAGTGGTCGGCGATGACTCCGATAATGTCCCAGCCCTTTCCACACTTGAAGCAGTTTGCAAGGTAGGTATCTCCAACCTGCTGAAATTCAATTCCCGTGCCGTCCTCGCCGCTACCGTTGCCGCACTCCGGACAAACATACCCGCTTTTCTCTGCCTCCTTCAGAAAACCGTGATTTGCTAATGTCTCGGGGGTGATTGCCCTCAATGCCTTTTTGACATGCTCGATTTGCATATCCAGAAACCTTTTTGCCTTCATTTTGTTTACTCCTTCCTGTTGTCTCTCTGTCTTTTTAGTGCCCTTTCATTTCCCCGCTATATTCTTCCCTCCTTCTGCACGAAAGTATAAAGTAAAATTACAATTTTTGCAAGCTTTCTTTTAAAATTTTTTTAAAAATTTTTTTAGCTGATTGTAGCAAGGTTTTTTGCGTTTTTTCTCCACTTTTTCCCCCCGAGATGAAAAATTTTTTTCGGAAGTTGGGAAAATTTTTTTGAGTGGAAAATTTTTTTGAGCGGAAAATTTTTTTGAGTGGAAAATTTTTTTGAGTGGAAAATTTTTTTGAGTGGAA
>CALEPR010000092.1 GCA_937910665.1 uncultured Selenomonadales bacterium | reverse complement strand
CACTCCATAAAAAATAGTTTGCATAATCCACTTACACAAACTATTTTACACTACCAAAAATTTACACTCCCCTTATCTCCCCCCTCCTCCCCTTAAACCTTATCGCTTATCTTCGGAACTTGTGAATACAAGTTCTAAATGTTTTTAGTTTCTGTCATTGTCCAACAAATACAAAATTGCATTGACGCTCGCGACGGCAATCGGACTGCCGCCTTTCGTTCCCTCGACCGTGATGAATGGAATTTTATTTTGACTTGCGAGTTCAGCTTTTGAATCAGCTGCGCCGACAAAACCGACAGGCACACCAATTATCACGGCAGGAAAAATATTTTCTTCGCGTACAAGACGCAAAACTTCAAATAAAGCAGTCGGCGCATTTCCAATCGCCACGACAGAATTATTTAAACTTTTTCCAAAAGTTCTCATCGCCGCCATCGAGCGAGTAATTTTTTTCTGTGTGGAAATTTTTTTAACTTCGTCGTCCGAAACTTTACAAAAAACTTCGCCGCCGAATTTTTTCAAAACGCGCTTGTTAATTCCTGTCCGAACCATTTCAACATCGGTAAAAATATTTGCGCCGTTCCTGAGGGCATTTTTCGCGGCAGAAATCGCGTCTGCTGAAATTTTTATTATCGGCGCATACTCGACATCTCCTGCCGCATGAATTATGCGCGAATAAATTTTTGTTTCCTCCTCCGACAAATTTAAATTTTTCAAATATGGCGCGATTATCTCAAAACTTTTATTTTCAATCTCCATCGGTTGTGCGATAAATTCCAAAATTACTTTCCACCTTTCCAACTATAAATCTTTCCACCTCAATAAAACTTTTCGCGACGTTTGGATAAAAAATTTTTGGTCGCTCGATCATGACGACAGGCAAATTTAAAATTTCTGCCGCCGCAATTTTTGTATCCGCACCGCCAACTTCTCCGCTGTTTTTGGTAACAATAACTTCGGCATCGGTGTGCTTGAAAAGTTCAACATTCAATTCGACAGAAAATTTTCCTTGAATCGCAATAATTTGTCGCGGACTCAATCCTAAACTTTCACACTCTGCTAAAACTTCGGCAGTCGGCAAAATTCTCGCAGTAACATTACAATTTTTTATTTCCTCGCAGGACAAAAATTTTTTCAAATTCCTGCTGCCTGTCGTCAAAAAAATATTTTTTCCAAGTCGCGCAGAAATTTCCGCCGCCTGTTCATAACTTTCGGCGCGGAAAATTTTTTTGTAATTAAATTTCACTTCGGGACGTTCGTAGCGAATATAAAAAATTTTTGAGCTCCGGCAAGCGTCGATTGCATTTTCCGAAATATTTTCTGCGTAAGGATGACTGGCATCGACTAAAATTTCAAAATCTTCGTCTCGCAAAATTTTCTCAAGTTCGGCGGCATTTAATTTTTTGTCGTTGACTTTAATATTTTTGTATTCCTCAAGAAGTTTTTTTCCGTAACCGCTGACGACCGACGCAGTGACCTCTTGCCCATTGTCTGACAAAAATTTTGCAAGTTTTCTGCCGTCCTCAGTTCCCGCAATTAAAAAAATTTTCATTCTCTCACCCCTTTTTTAGTTGTTAGTTGCAAAGTTGTTAGTGGTTAGAAAAAAAAACTAACAACTAACGACCAATCACTAATTTTCCTTGTCGAGGTTTCAAATTTTATCTAACAAAAAAGCGGCAGGGTAAAAACCTCACCGCCGAAAAAAATTTTTTAATCTATGTCGACTGTAACTTTCTTATTTTCGCGAGTCGCCGCAGATTTGACGATAGTGCGAATTGCCTTCGCAATGCGTCCCTGCTTGCCAATAACTCTGCCCATGTCGTCCTGTGCAACATGTAATTTCAAAACAGTGCGATCTTCTTCTTCAACAGTTTCAACTTCAACTGCCTCAGGATTTTCAACAAGTGCTTTCGCCAGCACCTTTACAAGTTCTTGCATAGTCCATTACCTCGATTTGCAAAAGTTAAATCATGCTTTTTTAGCTTTGCGTTCTTCGTGAATTTTCTTCATAATACCCTGCTTGCTGAGAAGCGAACGAACTGTGTCAGTCGGCTGTGCGCCATTCCTGATCCAGTTCATGACTTTTTCTTCGTCAACATTTACGACCGCCGGATTCTTTGTCGGATCATAATTGCCGACAATCTCGATAAAGCGTCCGTCACGCGGCGAACGGCTGTCCGCTGCAACGATGCGATAAAAAGGCTGACGCTTGGCGCCCATTCTGTTGAGTCTGAGTTTAACCATTCCGTTTTCACCACCTTTGAACCTGTAACAAAAAAAACTTTAGCAAATTATTTCATGAAGGGAAATTTTCCACCGCCGAGTCCTCCAAGTAAGTTGCCGATATTCGGCATCATTGGAGCGGCAGAGCGTTTTTTGTTTTTGCCCTTCTTGCCTTTAACTTTTTTAGATGACTGTTGCTGAGACTTGACACTCATTTGACGCATCATTTTCCGCATTTCCTCAAACTGTTTTAAAAGTTTGTTCACGTCGGAAACTTTTGTTCCGCTACCGAGCGCAATTCTTTTGCGCCTTTTCGCGTCGATAATGCCGATGTCTTGTCTTTCTTTCGGAGTCATCGACAAAATTATTGCTTCCATGTGCTTGACTTCCTTGCCGTCAAGGTCTAAATCCACGCCGACAAGTTTTTTCTTTAAATTGCCAAGACCGGGAATCATTCCAAGTAAGTCATTCAGTGAGCCAAGTTTTTTGACCTGCTGGAGTTGCGAAAGAAAATCTGCAAGCGTAAATTCATCTGCCTTGATTTTCTTGACCATCTTTTCGGCGGTTTTCGCGTCGATTGTTGACTGGGCTTTTTCAATCAGCGACAGAACATCGCCCATGCCCAAAATTCTCGAAGCCATTCTGTCGGGGTGGAAAACTTCCAACGGCTCAATTTTTTCCCCCATGCCAACAAATTTTATCGGGCAACCTGTAGCAGCCTTGATTGAAAGTGCCGCACCGCCCCTTGCATCGCCGTCGAGTTTTGTTAAAACTACTCCGTCAACTCCAAGCGTACCGTGAAAAGTTTCCGCAACATTAACTGACTCCTGACCGATCATAGAATCGACGACAAGCAAAATTTCATGCGGATTGACGGCGGCTTTTATGTCCTCCAATTCCTGCATTAACTTTTCATCGATCTGAAGTCGTCCGGCAGTGTCAATTATCAAAACATCTCTGGCGTGAGAATTTGCAAACGCTAAAGAATCTTTCGCAATCTGAACTGCGTCCTGAATATCTTCCGTAAAGACAGGAACTTCAACTTGTTCGCCGAGAACTTGCAACTGTTTTATTGCCGCCGGTCTGTAAATGTCAGCCGCAACCAGTGCAGGGCGTTTGCCTTGCTTTCTCATCGACAAAGCCAATTTCGCCGCCGAAGTTGTCTTTCCTGAACCTTGAAGACCAACCATTAAAATTACTGTCGGAGGATGCGAGGAAATATTTATCTTCGCCGCCTTGCCACCCATGAGCGCGGTTAATTCTTCATCGACAATTTTTATAACAGACTGCGCCGGTGTTAACTTACTCAAAATTTCTGTGTCGATAGCGCGAGCCTTGACATTTTTTTCAAACTGCCGAACAATTTTGTAGTTTACGTCTGCCGACAAAAGTGCCATTCGCACATCTTTCAACGCCACATCAACATCTTTTTCCGTCAGTTTGCCGTATCCGCGAAGTTTTCGGAACGCTTCCTGAATGTTCTGAGATAAATCTTCAAACAAAGTAAAAACCGCCTTGTTTACATCACACAATATAATAGGCACTACCGTTTAAGCAGCGCCGCGAAATTTTTCAAATTTGGAGGCGACACCCAGAATCGGACTGGGGATAGAGATTTTGCAGACCTCGGCCTTACCACTTGGCTATGTCGCCAGTAAAACTTTTATTTAATTGGTGGCGACCCGGATCGGACTTGAACCGACGACCTCCGCCGTGACAGGGCGGCATT
>CALEPR010000091.1 GCA_937910665.1 uncultured Selenomonadales bacterium | reverse complement strand
TTTTTTTCGACAAAATTTTTTTTGCGGCGGAATTTTTTTTTCGGCAGAAATTTTTTTCGGCAAGAATTTTTTTCGGCGGTAATTCAAAAATTTCACGGAAATCAATTTTGCAAAATATGATAAAATGAATCAGTTTCAATTTCAGCGTAATCTTTCCAATTTTTAATATCAATGTCGTTGTATTTTGCCATTCATTTTTCTTCGAGACAAAATATAAATTCTGTAAAGCAACAAAAAGCGGCAGGGACTAAAACTCTACCGCTTTTTAAGTTGGGCAACGATCAAACCGACAGATACCTTTCATGAAATTTCCGCAACAAATTTTTCAGTCGTCCAATCGAATTGCCTTTTTTTTAGTTGGGCAACGATCAAACCGACAGATACTTTTCATGAAATTTCCGCAACAAATTTTTCAGTCGTCCAATCAAATTGCCTTTTTATTTTCAACAGCGCAAATTATTTTTTATCATTTACTTCAGTAAATTCTGCGTCGATTGTGCCGTCATCATTTGAACTTGACGAACTGCCGGACGAAGAATTATTTTGCTGACCTGTGAAGTCTGCATTTGGTTCGCCTTGCTGATTCATCGCGCCGCTCTGGTAAGCTGCCGAACTGAGTTTGTAAAGAGCTTGGCGAACATCTTCAGTTTTTTTCTTGAGCGTTTCGGGATCCGCACTATTCAGATCATTTTTCAAACTGTCAGCCGCCGACCTCACATCTTTAATCAAACTGTCGTCAACTTTTCCCTCGAAATCTTTGCAAGTTTTTTCAGCTTGGTAAACAGTCTGCTCCGCTTCATTTTTCGCGTCAGCCGCCTCGCGTTGCTTTTTATCTTCAGCTTCGTGTGCAGCCGCTTCCTTAACCATTCTGTCAATATCTTCCTTGCTCATTCCGCTGGAGGACTGAATAACAATTTTTTGCTCGCGACCTGTGCCTTTGTCCTTCGCGGAAACATTAACAATTCCGTTCGAGTCAATGTCGAAAGTAACCTCAATCTGAGGAATACCGCGCGGCGCAGGAGGAATATCTGACAGAACAAATCTGCCGAGAGTTTTATTTCCTGCCGCCATTTCGCGCTCACCCTGCAGGACATGAATTTCAACGCTTGTCTGATTATCTGCAGCCGTCGAGAAAACTTGAGATGCTTTTGTCGGAATTGTGGTGTTACGCTCGATAATTTTTGTGCAAACTCCGCCGAGAGTTTCAATTCCCAGCGACAATGGAGTAACGTCGAGAAGTAAAACATCTTTAACTTCGCCGGCAAGTACGCCGCCCTGAATTGCCGCACCGACTGAAACGCACTCATCAGGATTGATACCTTTGGAAGGTTCTTTGCCTAAAATTTCGCGAATTGCATTTTGAACTGCCGGGATTCTTGTTGAGCCGCCGACCAAAATAATTTTGTTAATGTCGTTGCCTGAAAGTCCTGCGTCTTTCATCGCCTGTTTTGTCGGCCCCATTGTGCGCTCGACCAAGTCGCGAGTAAGTTCATCAAACTTCGCGCGCGTCAAAGTCAAATCCAAATGTTTCGGACCGGAAGCATCGGCAGTTATGAAAGGCAAATTTATATTCGTCGAAGTCATGGAACTGAGTTCGATTTTTGCTTTCTCAGCCGCTTCAATCAAACGCTGAGCCGCCATTTTGTCAGCAGAAAGATCAATTCCATTTTCGCGCTGAAATTCCGAAACCATCCAGTCCATAACTTTTTTGTCGAAGTCGTCACCGCCCAAGTGAGTGTCGCCGTTCGTCGCCTGAACGTCGAAAGTTCCTTCAGTCAATTCCAAAATCGAAACATCGAAAGTTCCTCCGCCCAAGTCGAAAACCAAAACAGTTTCATCGTTGTCTTTATCCAGACCATAGGCAAGAGCAGCCGCAGTCGGTTCATTTATAATTCTCAAAACTTCAAGACCTGCGATCTTGCCTGCGTCCTTCGTCGCCTGTCTTTGGCTGTCGTTAAAGTAAGCAGGAACTGTGATAACTGCCTGAGTTACAGTTTCGCCGAGATATGCTTCAGCGTCCGCTTTTAATTTCTGCAAAATCATAGCGGAAATTTCCGGCGGCGTGTAGTCTTTGCCGTCGATTGAAACTTTGTAACTTTCGCCCATGTGACGCTTGATTGACGAAATTGTTCTGTCGGGATTGGAAACTGCCTGACGCTTTGCAAGCTGTCCGACAAGTCTCTGACCATCTTTTGTAAAGCCGACGACCGAAGGAGTAATTCTGCTGCCTTCAGGATTCGTGATAACCGTCGGCTCGCCGCCTTCCAAAACGCTGACGACGCTGTTAGTTGTTCCTAAATCTATTCCAATTACTTTACTCATAATCTTTTCCTCCAATTTAATTATGCATTACTCATTCCTAATTACGCATTGTTTACAACCTGAACCATGCTGGGGCGAATGACTTTGCCACGAGCAGTGTAACCGCGCTGAAATTCTGTTGCAATCGCTCCGTCTTCCTTCGTGTCGTCCTGAACTGTTCCGACAGCTTGGTGGAAATTTGGATCAAACATTTTTTCTGTAGTGTCGATTGCTTCCAGTCCATGTTTGCCGAGCGCAGAAATTGTTTCCTGCTTTATCATTTCAATTCCCTTCCGCAAAGTTTCAACGTCGGAATTTTCTCCTTCAGCAGCAGCCGCCGCTCTGTTCAAATTATCCAACAAAGGCAACAAGTCTGTCAAAAAACTTTGTTCAATCGTCGCGGCAAGTTCCAATTTTTCTTTCGCCGAACGTTTGCGGAAATTATCAAAGTCTGCCTGAAGTCTCAAAAGTCTGTCATTCTTAGAATTTATTTCGGCTTTCAAATTTTCATTTTCAGTAACTAAACTTAAATCGACGCTCTCAGCATCCTCGGAATTTATTTCTTCGGAAAAATTTTCCGCAGTCAAATCTGCGTTAATCTCCGCGCTGTCACCGTCCTCATTGTTGATTGTAACTTTTTTTTCGTCCGCCAATTCATCAGCCCCTTTCTTGTTGACGCGCAAAGGTTATCACTAATTAGACAAAATGTCAATAGTAAATCTTTCAAAAAAAACTTCAAAGTAAAAAAATTTTTGTTATAATCTTTTTGGAATTAAAAAATTTTTTTCCGGAGATTTTTTTTCTGGAGTTTTTGAATGGAAATTTTTGAATGGAAATTTTTGTAAAAATAATTTTTGCGGCATTTTTAATTTCAATCGCTTGGACAGATTTTAAAACGCAGATGATTTACGACAAAATTTTATTGCCGATGGCGGTGACAGGAATTTTTTTTGACGCTTGCAACTTTTTGGTAGAACTTGAGGACGCAATTTTATTTTCTGCGCTTGGATTTATTTTTATGTTTGTGATTTTTAAAATCAGTCGCGGAGGAATGGGCGGCGGCGATGTAAAATTTTCTGCCGTGCTCGGTTTGTGGTTAGGAGAAAAAATTTTTGCGGCAATATTTTTTGCGTCGTGCCTTGCCGCAATTTTCGCCCTGTTCAGTTTGATAAAAAATCGCGACATAAAAATAAAACTTCCTTTCGGACCATTTTTGTCTGCAGGGAGTTTTGTCGTGAAATTTTTTCATCTGCAGGGAGTTTTGTCGTGAAAATTTTTCATCGTCACGATTATCGTGGTGACAACAATCGTGCTCGCAGTTGGCACAAAAGTAGCCGCCTAAGCATAAAAACTTAGCGGCTAACCATCATTTTTGTAAAATTTCCAAAATATATGAAAGACTGACCGCCCACTATGGCACTCAAATCCTGCCGACAACAGGACTTTTTTGTTTGCCAAAACTTTCAACCTTCACGCTGATTATACTTTCCGAAAAAAATTTTTCCTCCCACCAAAATGTAAAAAAAATTATCTTCGCAAAGTCGCCGTCGCATAACTTGAAATTCCTTGCCGATTTCCTGTAAAACCCAAACCTTCTTCAGTTTTTGCCTTGACGCTGACCAAAATTAAATCAATCTTCAAGACTTCGGAAATTTTTTTTCTGATCTCTGGAATGTGCGGAGCAAGTTTCGGTTTCTGCGCGACAATTACCGAATCAATATTTTCAATCTGCCAACCTTCCGCTTGAATAAGTTCGTTGACCTTCGACAAAAGTTTTAAGCTGTCGATATTTTTAAATTTTTCGTCGGTGTCGGGAAAATGTTGACCAATGTCGCCCAACGCCGCCGCTCCCAAAAGCGCATCAATAATTGCGTGAGTCAAAACGTCTGCGTCCGAGTGCCCAAGCAAGCCGAACTCGTGAGGAATTTCCACGCCGCCCAAAATCAATTTTCTGCCTTCAACAAGTTTGTGAACATCATAACCAAAACCGGTGTGATAATTAGGAGTTAGGAGTGAGGAGTTAGGAAATTTTTCATTCCTAATTCCTAATTCCTCATTCCTAACTGAAATTGCTTTAGCAATTTCCAAGTCTTCCGGCGTGGTAATTTTTATATTTTTGTAATCGCTCTCGACGACTTTAATTTTTTCGCCGAGCCTTTCAACCAAACTTGCATCGTCCGTGCCGAGAAAATTTTCTTCCTCAGCTTTTTTGTAAGCGCGAAGTAAAATTTCTTTCCGAAAACCTTGCGGAGTTTGAACTTCGACAAGTTCACTGCGCGGAGGAGTTTTCACGACAAAATTTTCAGCGTCCACAAATTTAATTGTATTCTTTTCAGGAACCGCCGCAATCGCTCCGCCGAATTTTTCTGCCGCATCGATAACTTTTTCAATCACCGACAAATTTATCAAAGGACGCGCCGCATCATGAACCAAAACAATTTCAGTTTCTTCCGGCAAAAATTTTAAACCGTTCGCGATAGAAAATTGTCTTTCACTGCCGCCGACTACAATTTGCCAAGACTTTAAATTTTTTTCCGCGCTCAAAATTTTTTCAACTTCGGAAATTTCATTTTCCGCGACGACGACAATTAAATTTTTTACCCGCGCAGATTTTGAAAAAGTTTTCAGCGTCCGAATCAAAACACTTTCGCCGCCGAGTTCTAAAAAATTTTTATTTGTCACGTCGCCGAGAAAATTTTTCATTCGCCGACTTGCTCCCGCCGCAGGAAAAATTGCAGTAACCATTAAAAAAACTTCCCTTCTACTAACGAGGAATTAAGAATTAGCAATGCGTAATGAAAAAAATTCTTCATTCCTCACTCCTAATTCCTAATTATCAATGACTTCTGCTAAAGTTTGCATCATCTTCGGAACGTCGAGCGGCTTGGAAATATGAGCGTTCATTCCTGCCGCCTTCGCATGTTCGACATCTTCGCTGAAAGCATTTGCAGTCATCGCGACGATCGGAATTTTTTTGTCGAAGGCGCGAATTTTTTCTGTCGCCTCGTAGCCATTCATTACCGGCATTTGAATGTCCATCAAAATCGCATCGAAAGTTCCTGACTTCGCCGCAGAAAATTTTTCCACAGCCTCCGCGCCGTTCACCGCAGTTTCAACTTCAAAACCTGCCTCAGTCAAAATCATCAGCGCAATTTCGCGATTAACTTCAATGTCCTCGACAAGCAAAAGTTTTTTGTTCGTGAAATCGACTTCAGAATTTTTTTCCTCCTCGACTTCAGAAATTTTTTTGTCGGACAACCTGAATTGAAAATTCAAAATAAATTCCGTGCCCTTGCCTTTTTCAGTTTCGACAGAAATTTTTCCATTCATCAAGTCCACAAAATTTTTTGTAATCGCCATTCCCAAACCTGTGCCTTGAATTTTACTGACTGTCGAAGTTCTCTCGCGTGTGAAAGGTTCAAAAACTTCAGCCGCAAATTCCTTCGTCATTCCAATTCCGGAATCTTTCACGCGCAGTTCGTAATTTCCAAAATCTTTTTCAGAACTTTCGACTTCGCGCAAAGTAATTTTAATCTCGCCGCCTTCGGGAGTAAATTTGTATGCGTTGCTTGTCAAGTTCAGCAAAATTCGATTTAACTTTTGACTGTCGCAGAAAACAAAATTATTTTTCACCTGCGAAGTGTCCACCACAAAATTTATTTTCTTGACTTCCATTTGCGTGGAAAACATATCGCGCAGGTCGCCCAGAATTTTTTTCAAATCGCCTTCAGAAATATTTAATTCAGTCCTGCCGCTTTCAATTCTCGACATTTCCAAAACGTCATTGATTAACTCCAGCAAATGTTGTCCTGAACTTTCAATCTTAGCAAGAAAATCCTGAATTTCCTCTGCCGACATATTTTTTTGCCGCACAAGTTTTGTGTAACCTAAAATTGCATTCATCGGCGTTCTGATGTCGTGAGACATATTCGACAAAAATTGTGACTTTGCTTTTGAATTTTCCTCCGCCTGAATTTTTGCAAGCTCGGCTTCCTTTTCGCGTTCGGTGATTGTCGAATAAATGTTGAACATTATAAACAAGCTGAACAGAATCAAAAACATTTGAACCATACTGCCGCTGAAAAGAGCCGTCCGAACTTCCTCCATTTGCGACTTCAAATATTTTTCTTCCTGCATTTTTCTGTAAGCGTGATTTTTTATTCCGAAACGCTTTAATTCTTCGCCGTAATATTCGCTGACGTTTGTGACGATGTTGTTCATATTTTCATCAGCCAACTGACGCATCCACATCAATGCGCCGAAAAAAATTAAAAACAACATCACAATCCAGACAATAATTGCCTTGCCGAATCTGTGCGCCTTGTCGATTGAAAAAATTCTTTTGAAACAGGCGAAACCTAAAATACTCCAGATAACCAGCAGGAAATATGATTCAGTCATTAAAGTTGTCGTTTCCCAGATGCTTGGCAAAACTAAATTCGGCACGAGGAGGAGCAGAATAAACATCACAGAAAAAATTACTCCGAGTGCGCCGGTGATTTTAAATTTTGTATTGCCAATTTTTTTCGCGGAAATATAAGCGCAAGCCGAAGTATAAGTGTAAGCAATTGTCGCTCCGACAGTCGTCACGTCGGTGAGCCAGCCGATAGCAGTCCGCCCAACGAACGGAATAATAATTGAAATTGCCATGATGAACAGAATAATTTTTTCAGGAATATTTTCCGAGTTCAAAATTTTAAATTTTTCAGGAAGTAAATCTTCTTTCGCGATGGCGTAGGTCAATCTACTTGTCACATAAAAATATCCAATCATACTTGTGCAAAGTGCAGAAAGAATTATAAAACCTAAAATCAAAGTTCCCTGTCCGCCTAAAAGTTGATGAGCGGCGTAGAAAGTCGGAAAAGTTTCAATACCTTCAAGGTTTGGAATGTTGTCGATATATTTCTGCCAGTTCAAAAAATCTTCCGGAATGAAACTGATTGCCAAAATTGTCATCGCTGAATAAAAAATTGCCGCCGCGATTGCCGCCGATGACATAATTGCAAAAGATTTTTTCGGCGAAAATTTTATTTCGTCCGTCGCGTTTGAAATTATTTCAAAGCCGATGAATGCCCAAGGCGCGAGCGCGATAATTTTTGCAATCTGAACGACAGGCGACTGAGTATCTGCAAATGCCGGAGAAAGAATTTCAATTCCCGAACTTTCTCCGAAAGCCGTCGCGACCAAAAACAATCCGGCAAAAAAACAAAATCCCGCCAGAAAAATATTCAGCCGCGAAATAAAAATTTTTTTCCGCACACTCAACAAAGTAAAAAGTCCAAGAATCAAAAGCGTGATAATTATTTCGCTAAAAAAAATTTCGTGACTAAAAATTTTGTATCGAAATCCGAATTGAAATAAGTCGCCGAAAATATTTTTTCCGATTAAAACAAAAGCCGTAGCGTTTGCCCAGATTAGCGAAACGTAAGCCAGCCACAAAAACCAAGCGCATAAAAATGCATGGTCGAAACCCAAAATTTTTTTCGTGAAGGAAAATGCGCCGCCGGAATCAGGCTGTTGATTTATCATGAAGTGATAGTTCGCCGCGATGATAAAAATTATAATTGCGCTCAAAAAAATTGCGACGATAGTTCCGACAGGTCCGGCAGTAGGTAAAAAAGTTGTCCCGGGCATAACAAAAGAACCCCAGCCGATACAACAGCCGAAAGTTAAAGCCCAAACTCCGAGCGGCGTTAAATACTTCGTCAAACTGCCAGAAATATTTTTCAAGATTATCACCCAACTTAAAATAAAAAAAATCCTCCGCTAATTATACAGACGCAGAAATTTTTTGCAAATGTTTTCAAGTTTCGGAATCATGGTCGTTTCATAATTTACGACATTGCCCGGCAAAATTTTTATCGCGTTGACTTTGTTTGAAGGTAAATTCATTTTCAAACTGTCGGAAGAAAAATTTTTTCACGCGAACACTTCCGCGAACTTTTGAAATGTTGTGAGAAATAATTTCCGGCAAATATTTTGCGCTACTTTTAATTTTAATTATTAGTTTCCAAAATTTTCTAATATCTGTTATAATGGCAAAAAATTTTTTAGAGGAGGAAAAAGTTTTGAACTTAAAAAAAATTTTTGTACTTGCGACGGGAATAATTTTTTTTATTTCGGCAAGTTCGATTTCTGCAGAAAAAAATTCGACTTGGCAACCCGAAAGGAAGATTGGAATTTTAATCGGCGTTAGTCAAGTGATTTTGCAAATGTCTGAACCGTGCGTGATGATTGATTCAGAAACTCAGCAAGAAATTCGCAAAATTGATGCGAACAGAAAATTTTTACTCAACGTCTCAAAATTAAAAACAAATTCTGTAGAAATTCGCGGTGAAAATGTTTCGCTGAAAGATTTGCAAGTTTCAATCAATGACAAAAAATATTTCGGCGGAGTGAAAATAAATAAAAATTCCAATTCAATCACCGTGATAAATTTAGTTTCTGTCGAAGAATATTTGCGCGGAGTTGTGCCGGAAGAAATGTCGCCGAGTTTTGAAATTGAGGCGTTGAAGGCTCAGGCAGTTGCGGCAAGGTCTTTCACGCTGAAAAATTCCGACAGACATAAAACGCAAGGTTACGATCTCTGCGCGACGACGCATTGTCAAGTTTATAAAGGCGTTGATGTTGCAGAAAATCAAACCGACTTGGCGATACAAAAAACGCGCGGCGAAGTAATTCAGTTCGGCGGAAAAACTGCGCTGACAACTTTTCATACAGACAGTGGCGGAATGACTGAAAGCGGTCTTGAAGTTTGGGGCACAGATACGCCTTACCTTCAAGCCGTCGAAGAAATTCAAAAGCAAACTGAATCTTGGACAAAAAAATTTTCAGTGGCTGATGTCGCGTCAAGAATTTCTGCAGATTTTGGCGACTTGAAAAAAATTGAACTGTCAAACTT